>CAYYYJ010000001.1:0-120351 GCA_964476045.1 uncultured archaeon
ATCGAAAAGGCTACCGTACCCAAAAGAACTAAGATACAAAAACGGTTGGTTAATGTATAACCAAGCTGACAATCTCCTTGGGCCCATAAAGCTTATAAATCCGGCTTAACTAGTATAACTAGTATGACTACATTAAATACTTGCATAAAAAACATAGATGCGGAGAGCTGGAGACTTTTTAAAGTCGAGGCTGCGAAGCATGATATGCAGCTCGGTGAGTTTTTCTCGAAGATAGTTCAGGATCATGCAGTCAGAGAAGGGCAGAATAATTGGGATTTTGTCCTCAATAGGAAGAGGAGCCTTACAAAAAGGCAGGTTGAAGAGCTTAGGAAGAATTCCAGGGAATTCAGAAAGGGGTTTAATTTTAGAAATGCTAGCTCTTGATACAAACATCCTGATAGAACTTGAAGATGAGAACGAAAAAGTAATGGAAGTTCTTGCAGGTCTGAGAAAATTCCACGCAGAAACTCTTGTAATCCCATTCCCTGTTTTCTCTGAATTTTATTATGGACTTCTCAGGACGCCAGGCAATGTATCAAGTAGCCTGGAATTTCTCCAGAATTTCCCAATACTGAATTCTACTCAGCGGTCTTCAATGCTTTTTTCTGACATAAGATTCTTTTTGGAAAAGAGCGGGAAATCCATGGATTTGTTTGATATTCTTATCGCTTCAATTTCAATAGACTATGATGTCACTTTGGTTACAGCAGACAAGGCTTTCGAAAGAATATCATCATTAAAAACAGTTTTGGTAAAATTATGAATATGAAAGCAGTATTTTTTGAAAAGCCTGGCGGGCGGGAAGTCTTGAAATACGGAGACATTCCGAAACCAGAACCAAGAGAAGGTGAGGCTTTAATCAGGGTGAAGGCTTGCGCTCTGAATAGGCTGGATATCTGGCTTCGTGAAGATAAAGACAATGCCCGGAATATTCAGATGCCACATATTTCTGGATCCGATATCTCCGGAATAATTGAAAAAGTAAACGGGAAATCTTCTTTGAAAGCAGGGCAAGAGGTTGTACTAAATCCGTCAATACCTTGCGGCTCTTGTGCAAGATGTAGAGAATCAAAATCATGCGAACTTGTGAAAATTTTTGGAGTAAAAAACCAGGGCGGCTATGCAGAATATGCAGTTGCGCCTATTGCACAACTTTATCCAAAACCCAAAAATCTTTCTTTTGTTGAAGCTGCAGCTTTTCCTCTCACATTTCTGACTGCTTGGAATATGTTAGTGACCAAGGCCAAGCTGCAGAAAGGCGAGACTGTTTTTATCTGGGGATCTTCAGGCGGGTTAGGGACAGCGGCTATCCAGATAGCTAAATACATTGGAGCAAAAATAATTGCTGCTGCAAAATCAGAGGATATAGCAGAAGAACTTTCTAGAATTGGTGCTGACGAGACTGTAATTTACACAAAACAAAACGTCGCCCAGAAAGTAAAAGAGTTTACAGACAAACAAGGTGTTGATGTTGTTTTTGAGAGCGTTGGTGCTAAAACATGGAACACTAGCTTAGAAATTCTAAAGAACTTTGGGCGTATAGTAATTGCAGGCACCACAAGCGGGGATATAGGAACGCAGGATTTGAGTGATATTTATGTGAGGCAGCTTTCGATATTCGGGGCGCGCATGGGAACTAAAGAAGACTTTGAAAAAGTTTTGGGGTTGGTTGAGAAAGGTAAGTTGAGGCCGATAATTGATAAAGTTTTCCCTTTAAAAGACGCTGCGGAAGCTCAGAGAAGGATGGTTGAAGGGAGGCATATAGGAAAAATTGTTTTGGAGGCGTGAGGTATGGAGCCTGAATTTAGCTTAGAAGATCTGGCGGCATTTATAGTTGAAGCAAACAAAAACACATGGGCTTCGGGGATCTATTCTAACGCGGCTGCACAAAGGCCAGGATTCGATGAATTGGAATTTAAGAAAGGCGACTGGGAACTGAGAGATAGTTACTGCGGCTTTTACAGAGCGCCTGGACAGACTATTGTGAGGTTAAAAGGCAAACCTGTATGGAACATGGCCTACGATGGTGGGATGATTAAGGACTTTTCTGGCAATAAACAATTTGCAGAACAGGCATTCAAGTTTTTGCAGAAAGCATTGATGAAGGTTGATCCCAAAAAGCCTTTCAGAGGCCCTGAGAACTTTAAAGAAAATAAATACGAGTATGTTATGGAGGTAGATGGGGACATTACAGAATTTAAAGGACATGAAAAGATACTCTTTGGGGGGAAAATTATCTTTGCCCAAAATTTTATGGGAGGTCTAATTTTAGATAAATAATATGGAAAACCAACTCCAAAAAGGCGTCGACTTCACCGGAGTCTCCATGATCTATTTCTGCCATGATGGGAAAGGGAATTTCCTGATGGCTAAAAGATCGCAGAACGCAAGAGATGAACACGGGAAATGGGACATTGGAGGCGGCGCGCTTGATTTTGGGTCAAGTGTGGAAGAGGCTTTAAAAAAAGAAATAAAAGAGGAGTACTGCACAGATGTTCTGTCTTATGAATTTTTGGGATTTCGCGATGTTCACAGAGAGATTCAGCTGGACACTGGACTCAGCTGGAAACTGAGACTTAGCTGGAAGTTGACCGAAGTCAACTTCGTCCATTTAGATCAGTTTCGACCCTCCATCAGTGTCGTCCCTTTAAGAAAGAAAACACACTGGATTGCTCTTGATTTTAAAGTCTTGGTTGATCCTGCAAAAATCAGAAACGGCGAGCCGCATAAGTTTGATGAGATTTGCTGGTTCACTTTTGATAGTTTTCCGGAGAACCTGCATTCAACAGTTCCTGTGATTTTTGAAAAATACAAGGAGAAACTGAAAGCTAAATAGCTTATTCTCTATAGAATCTATGCGAAATCCAAATTTTAAGACGTACCTGTATTCAGAAGCAGATGAACACCAGAAAATAAAAGCGAGGAGATATCTGTTCAGAAAAATCGGCTACCCCGATGAAGGCTCTGAGTTTGACAGGAAGTTTGGAATTAAAAAATATTTCTTCAGGATACCGGGCTCTGATCCCCTGATAACTGCGCCAGCAGAGCTTTATTTCCGGTTAACAAGAAGGGATGCTCTGCTTTTGGAGATTGATGGAGAGGTTGTTGGTTACAGGGCATTTCAGATTCATCCAAATAATTCACTGCACTTGTTTGCATGTGAGCTTAATGAGAGTTATAGAGGTAACGGACTCAGCGTCTTTATGACAGAAATAGTTTTGCAAATAGCAAAAAAGCGGGGAATTAAAAAAGTAAGGATAGGCGGAGGAAACAATGAGAGAAGTAATAGAATACATGCAAGCTTTTATGGCAAAGAAGATGAGCTTGGAATACGCATTTTGAAAGGCAACTGGATAGAGATAGTCTAGACCATCCTTTTAAATATAAACATGTGATATTCTATAAGATTTAACAGTGTGCCCGAGTAAAATTAGTTTTCTTTCTTGGGCAGATAACCAAAGCGGAAGCGATACGAGCATCAGCGAGTGAAGCTCCTTTGGGGGTTCGGCCCTTTCCTGAAAAGGGCTGAGGGTCCATTGTCTAGTGGTAGGACGTTCGCTTGACGTGCGAGAGGTTCTGGTTCGATTCCGGATGGACCCATTATATCTATTGACTAGTTTTTACCTGCAAAAACTCTTTCTTAAACGTTTTAAATACCTAAGCGCAGAATATTACAGAATACGCTCCCATCGTCTAGCCCGGTCAAGGATCCCGGACTTTCGATGATCATTTTTATTGAAAGTGATGAGTAGATTTTATCTACAATGAAAAGGATATCCGGTAACACGGGTTCAAATCCCGTTGGGAGCGTTTAATCCCAGGTTGTTGTCCCAGTCTACGGTCATCAGTCTTGAGTCTTCGGTCGATGGCAGTAGATATGGGGAGCGCTGGGCAATCTTCTTAATTTTACAACTCCTGAAAATCAAAAAACGATATATCAATTTCTTGAAAAAGAATGCCTTAGAAAAGGTTTAGGCGACAGAAGAAAAGAGAAGTATACAAGGATAATCAAATAGAAATGTATAAAAAATGGAAAGAGAGCAAAAACATCTCAAATTAATTCCTCTGGCTTTGCTATTTTTATCAAGCCCTGTTCTTTCACCTGTTTGTAGTCAGAGTCTTCCGCAATGAAAACATCGCAATCCTCCATCAGGGCTGTTGAAAGTATTATTGAATCGCATGTGGAAAGCCCGAAAGAGTGTTTCCTTTTTGCAGCATCGGAGGCTATGTCAAGGTTAACCGAAACAATATTTACAGATGGGAAAGCAACTAACTGCGCCTTCATTTTCTCTGCCAATTCTGGCTGTCCTTTTCTATATAAGACTGTTGATAGTTCTGTTATGGAGACTGTGGAAAGAAATAGTTCATGATTTCCCTCTACAACTTGCCTGAATACCTGTTGGGCATGGTTATCCCTGTTAGCCAACAAAACAAGAAAATACGTGTCTGCCCCTATTCTCATAAATAGATGGAAATAGGTCTCTGATAATTATTACAAGACCTATTTCAACCCCCCACCCCATTTCGCTGTTTTCTTTTCCTCTTGTTTTTTGTCTGCTTCCCTAATCCCTTTTATATCAGACCATTTAACTTGCTTGCCTATCTGCCCCATTGTTTCAAAAAAGTCTGTCACCATAGAGCCTGTCAGTTTCTTCATAACCACATAGCCCTGAACATACGTTATTATCATTTTGTCCCCTTCTTTTATGTTCTCTGTATCCCTTATGCCCTGCGGTATGGTTATCTGGCCTCTTGTAGAGACATTTGCAACTTCGAATTTCTTGTCCATATGATCACCTGTATGAAAATAAGATTTCCATACTTATAAGCTTTTCTGCTTGCTAAATCTCGCCAATCAGGAAGCAAACCTGAGATGTCTATCCCGTTGGGAGCGTTTTTTATTTTATTATTCCAATAGACAAAATAGAAGTTATGATCCACTCTAACTTAACCAAGACTTTTAAGAAAAAAGACGGTTTGACCCTCCCGGATTACAAAAAATATTGCCTGTCAAATATCCCAGCCACAATCACGAAAATTCTTGGGGCTAAAACTGACAGGCCAACTATACCTGTAAACCACAACACGGAAAAAGTTGTGCTTTTATTATTCGATGGCTTCGGGCTTGACCAATGGGTCCGATTCAGCCACCATCCTTTTGTGGAGAAGTTTGCCGAAGCAGGGGATGTCTATCCTATAACTACTGTTTTCCCGTCCACTACTGCAGCTGCGCTGACTACTCTGAACACTGGATTGACGCCACAAGAACACGGGCTTTTTGAGTGGTACGTGTACTTCAAAGAAGCGGACATGATTCTCGCTACACTGCCTTTCTGCTCTGATTTTGAGCCGAGAAGGTTTGATAAAGTGTCTCCGGACCCAAAAATCCTTTTTAGCGGAGAGACCTTTTACCAGAAATTAAAAAAGCAAGGAATCAAATCATATGTTTTTATACAGAGCGGGTTTAAGGACGGCGAATATTCAAAACTTTTGTATAAAGGAGCGGAGATAGTCCCTTATTACAATTTTTCTGACCTCCTTTTTGGGCTGAAGACAAAACTGGAAGAGCCTGGAAGGGCTTATTACTATGTTTATTGGCACGGAATTGATACGCTTTCACATATACATGGACCGAATTCTGAGAGCATTTCTTTCGAGAAGCTTTCGGTTTTCACTTGCCTGAACGTGCTCATAGAAAATATACCAGACAAGATAGCGAAAGATACGACTTTGATTGTCTCTTCAGATCACGGACAGATAGAAGTGGATCCTAAAAAGACAGTTTACCTGAATAAGTTTAAATGGTTTGAGAACTCTTTGAAAAAAAGTTCTGCTGGCCGAAAGATACAGCCTTATGGAAGCGTAAGGGATATTTTTGTCCATGTAAAAGAGAAAGAGATTAATGATGTGAAGTTGAAAATTGAAAGCATTGGGGCAAAAGTTTTGCTGGCCAAAGATGCAATAAAGCAGGGATATTTTGGGCTTAACAAACCGTCTAAAAAATTCCTGGAAAGAGCAGGCGATATTGTGATTCTCCCTGAAAAAAACAAGACTTTTTGGTATGAGCATGTTAAAGGGGAAGAGTTCGACCTTAAGGGGATGCATGGCGGGCTTACAGAAAAAGAGATCATAATACCATTTGCTGTGACAAATCTTTACGATCTGAAGAAAACGCTGTACGATGGATAGAATGATAACTTTAAATATCAACTGATACTATAAATTATCATATGAAAAGAATTAGTATCAAAGAAAAGATAAGGGGATATTTTTTCGTTAACCCGACTGCAAAGCTGAGGGTAAGGGGAATAGAGAGGGAATTAAATATTCCACTGCCCTCTACAATAAAATACTGCAAGGAGCTTGAAAAAGAAAGCATCCTAAAAACAATAAAAACAGGCAATGTTATCTTTTACAGCGCTGATAGGTCGAGTGAGAAGTTTTTGATGGAAAAGAAATTTTTCAATATAAAAAAGCTTCATGAGAAGGGCCTTCTAAAATACATAAAAACAGAGCTTCATAATCCGATTATAATACTTTTTGGATCATATGGTAAAGGGGAGGATATAGAAAACAGCGATATCGATTTGTATATACAAACGCCTTCAAAAAAAGGCATCCAAATAAGCGGGTTTGAAAAGCTTTTGGAAAGGAAAATACAGATTTTCAGGTTTTCAGACATCAAAGAAGTTGGGAATCCGAATCTTGCAAATAATATTATAAATGGTATTGTATTAAATGGGTTCATTGAGGTATTCAAATGAAAGAGGGATCATGGGACGACTGCATACAGGGAAATTCTTCTATAAAAATATCACCAGACAATCAGAGGTCAAAGTCGTTGGTTGAAACAGCTGATGAGAGGATAAGCTTGATCAGGGGGATCGATCAAAAGAATTGCAACTTTGTTTTTGAAGATTATTATACATCTATATTGGAGTATTTGCAGGCTCTGGTTTTATTAAAAGGATATAAAGTTTCTAATCATATATGCCTTGGCTATTACCTGAGGGATGTTTTGGAAAATGAAATGGTGTCCAGAGTATTTGATGATCTAAGATACAAAAGAAATTCCCTTACATACTACGGGAAAAGGATGGACTTCGAAACAGCTAAAAAGACTGTTGAGTCTTGTAAGGACTTCATAATAGATATGAAGAAACTATTTTAAGTTTATGAAAAACAAAATAGCAATTGTTTGCGGATCATTCCATAAAAAAGAAGTTGGGATAATGTTAGAAGAAGCTAGAAAAGCTGCTAGAGAAAATGGATTAGAGATAGCAAAAGAAGTTTGGGTCCCAGGTTCGATGGAGAAACCGCTAGCAGTGAAAAGGCTTTTCAAAGAAGGGATTGATGGAATTGCTGTATTGGGTATTATAGAACGGGGCGAAACTAAGCACGGGCTTGTGATGGGGCAAGCTGTGACATCAGCACTAATACAATTACAGCTGGAGTTCATGAAGCCGATCGGGATGGGGATATTAGGCCCTGAGATTCTGCCAGAGCAGATTGAGAAAAGGCTTAAACCGTATGCCAAGGGGGCTGTGCTCGCTCTGAAGGAGATGCTGAATAATTCCAAGTAGAGATTTACGTTTTTATACTTTACTTCTAATTAAATAGATATGGACTTGAAAAGTTTTCTTAAAAAATCGTTTGGCAAAGATTTGTTCGGATTGAGCGATGACGACTTGTTAAGGGAAAGGATAAAAGTCGAGAAGTCTGTTGAAAATATTTCTAAGGATATAGAAGACTCGCAGGAAAAAATACAGAAGATGCTTTTGGACAGCAAAGGGAAAGGCAATACTATAAAACTCCTTAACGTCCAGAGGATAAAGGCACTGAGGTTGGAGAGCTCTACAAAACAGCAGGAAGCTTCGAGGCAGCTACAACTTTTGCAACTGGTTTTCCTCACAGAGAGCATGCGGGAAAGGCAGAAAAATAAGGACAAAAGCAAGCTGGTTGATAAGATATTGAACACTGATGTAGACCAATTAAATAAAATCCTGAGTGATATGGATCTTGTTAAAGCTTTTGAGGAAGGCAAGATTGACAAAGTGAAAGAGAGGCTTGCATCTATTTTCGCGAAAGAGGATCTGCCGGTGGATACAGAATCCCAGGAAATACTTAGAGCTATAGATGATTTGGAAAAAGTGGATGAAGAGACTGCTGTGCAGAAGGCGAGGGAGAAGTCTAGGGAACTGGTAGAAGCTCCGATAAAGAGTAAAGAGAAAGAACTGGAAGAATAATTAATTCTATGGATAAATTACTTTTCGGCACAGCTGGTATACCTATCTCTACAATGCCGAGAAATACAACTGAAGGCGTGAAGCGCGTTAGAGCCTTAGGCCTCGACGCAATGGAGCTGGAGTTCGTCCAGTCTGTGAATATTTCAGAGGAGAAAGCTCCATTGATTAGGCAAGCTGCGAAAGAGAATAATATTGTCTTGACATGCCACGGCCAATACTTCATCAACCTGAACTCAGTTGAAAAAGAAAAAAGGGACGCAAGTATTGAAAGGGTTCTGAAAGCCGCAAAGATAACTTCAATGTGCGGAGGTTGGTCTGTCTGCTTTCATGCAGCTTATTATTTGGGGAATCCTGATTTGGCTTACCGAAATGTTAGGGACGGATTGAAAGAAGTCACTAAGAAATTAAAGGATAGTGGTGTGGAGATTTGGATAAGGCCTGAAACAGGAGGAAAAATAAGCCAATTCGGTTCCCTCGAAGAGCTGATAAAAATATCTCAGGAAGTTGAAAGCGTCCTCCCGTGCATTGATTTTGCCCACCATTATGCAAGGTCTTTGGGTAAAATAAATACTTACGAAGATTTTTCTTTTATTCTAGAAAGTTTAGAAAAAGGATTGGGGAAAGAAGCTCTCGACAATATGCATTGCCATACAGAAGGTATAGAGTTCGGAAATACAGGGGAGAGATCCCATCTTAATCTAGACGAATCTAAACTAAATTATCAGGATCTCATTAGAGCATGGAAAGATTTCAGGATCAAGGGTGTTATAATCTGCGAGTCCCCGAATATAGAAAAGGATGCGCTGATGATTAAAAATATTTACGGTAAAAACTAATTTTATCTTCTAAATAATTTGAAATAGGCAAAAGCCCCTATCATAGATCCTAAGCTATCTGCAGATAAATCGAGCAGGGTTGCTGTCCTGAAAGGGACAAACATTTGATGTATTTCGTCTGTTGCCCCATAAAAAATGGATAAGATTATTGATAGCAGTAAAGCTTTGCTTTGATATTTTGAATTTGAAAAGGCTCTGCACAGAAGGAAACCAAGGATAGAATATTCGATAGCATGGAGGCTTAGGCTGTTACTGTCAAAGCTCAGGGAAATGCCGACAGAAGACAGGCTGGAGAGATAAAAAATGAGAACTAAATAGGCCAGAACAGGGAGCGTGTAGAAAAGAAAGGGTTTCATAATCATCTGATTTTGAGCTCTTTTATTCCGCAATGCCTGTCCAGGAGTTCTTTAACCATGTTTATATTTTTTCCTCCTCTGCCTATTACAGAATGCCTTTTCTGGGAAGGGACTGTGAGCTTAACAATACTGCCTGAGATTTCTATATTCTCTGCAGAAGGGATTAGATTTTTGACCAGGGCTTCTGGAGATTCTGAATATTCAAATAACCTTATCTCTTTTCCAAGGAGCTTGCTTAGTTTTTTTGTGTTTACTCCGTTTTTGCCTATAGCTAAGCCTATTTTCTTATCTTCTATCAGGAAATAGATTGCATCAGGACTGACTAAGCAATCTTTAGGTTGAACCTTAGTTATCCTCTCAAATACTGAAATTATCCTAAAAGTTTCCGTGTCTATTTTTATTTTGTTCATGCATTAGTTGGACATGGTCCTTACAATCAGATAAGGCCTATGCCATCCTTTATCACTAACTATTTTTTTAAGCCGACTAGAAGGATGTTGAATGGCTTACCGCAGATTTCCCCGAGTTGTTTTGAGTTTCCTTCAAATTTCTCTAGTGTTGTATTTCCTAACTGACTGTAGTATTGAAGGTTTTTTATAGAGTTCTCAGGCGCATTAGATGCGTATACAATAGACTTTAACACACCAGATTTTAAGCTTCTTATAACGCTGTTGCTGCCCATGACTGCTTTTTTCACTTTTATTGCTTCTTTAAGATCTTTTTCTATTGGCATATAAACTTTTCAAGAAAAGTTAATCAAAACCTTTTCCTGTTCTCCTGCGATTTTAAACGCTAGCTAGTACACAAATCCGAGGAGCTTGCCGCCCTCTTTGAGCTTCTTTGCGCTATAATGGTCCATGACGCCTTTGGATGTAGTCATGATTAGGACACCTAGGTTTTCTCCAGGAAGGAATCTTTTTTCCCATTTTATTAGCTCTGTTATCTGGACAGAGAACCTTGGCTTGATTGAACTGCAGGTGTTGATTCTCCCTATAAGGTCTACTTTGAACTTTCCGCCTTTGCCGTCATCTATGAATTCGAAGTTGCCTATGTATTTTTTGTCCTGCATGACCTTGAGGATATTTTTGGCTAGATTAGAGGCTGGAACAATGCAATTTGGTTTTCCAACAGATTCTGCGTTTCTTATTACTGTAAACATGTCAGACAAGATATCGTGTCTCATAACATCAATTATATTTCCTAAAACCTAGCTTTGGCGCTTCCTCCCTAAAACATTGCCTGCAATATTGCAGGCCGTATTTTACTATAACCCCTGAAGTTTTACCGCAGCTTCTGCATGGACGGAATGATTTGCCGAATTTCCTTTTTTTTGGCCCACAGAATTTCATGAATCTTGCGAACTTGGCTTTTTTCTTCTCAACCTGTTTTTTTGATTTTTCAAATGACATAAATTTTATTGCCTCAGCTGGAAACTGATCGAAGATGGTTGAGATTGATCCTTCACAGTTGATCAAAGATCAATCTCGTCCCTTTAATGATCAGTTTCATCCCTTTGATGTCTCCTCAATCTTTATTCCCCACTCTTTTTTTACAAATTCCATTGCGTCTTCTTTTTTTATGACATGGTTTTTCCCTAACTTTTTTGGCCTGACCATCCTGTTTTTAATCCTGTAGCCTGGCCTTCTAAGGGTCACGCACACATCCATCCCGAATATCCCTATTTCTGGATCGTATTTGATTATTGGGAGATTAATATATTCTTCTACGCCGAAGGAAAAATTCCCCGTGGAATCGAAATTGCGTTTCTGGAGTTTATTACCGACTGCCTGAAATGCTGCTTTTAGGAAAGCTGCTGCATCTTTATCCCTTAGTGTTATTTTAACTCCTATTGGCCTGCCTTTAGGCATTCCAAATGTTGTCCTGTCATGAGTTTTTGTTATAACAACTTTTTTCCCTGTCAGTTTCTCTAAAAGCTTTTTTGCCTTTTCTAATCCTTGACCGGATTCCTTTGTTCCTATATTGATTGTCAATTTCTCTAGCCTCACTTTTCTCATTGGGTTTTCTGTTTTTTCTCCCATATAACCTTTTTACTGATGTAAAAAGCTTATTTGCTGCCTTTTTTCTTCTTTGGTTCAGAGGCTTCTTCTTGTTTGCCCCCTTTTTGGCCTTTTTTGCCTGTTACTATAAGATAATTTTTTAATGTTTCTATTTCTCTATTCCCTAGATCAACTATTACCTTAGGTTTCTCTACAACTGTTTTTCTTGGATGCATTTTTTTTATTGTGCCTTTTAAGCCTTTGTTTTTACCGTCAATTATCATTACTGGGGAGCCTTCCTCGAATTGGAAATGGTCAGCTATTGTTTGATCTGGGAGGTTTATAAGTAAACTGTCGCCGACTCTATGCTGGCTGTTGTCTACTAAAATATTTCTTCCGTCGTGCAGATGGAGCTGATATAGCCCATTTTTAACTGTTGTTTTTCCGCTAATTTTGCATACTTTGTTTGCAGTTTCAGAAGAGTCTATATCTACAAGAACTAGGCCCTGGGTTCCCATGCTGAATACTGAATGCTTTTTTATTTCAGGTATTTCTATTATATCCATTAATCCCAGAGGGAAACTTGGATCTTTTCTAGGCTTTTTGTCGATAAGGACCTTGCCTTGTTTTATTATCGACTTCGCTTCTTTTGCCGTATCTGCCAATTTGAGGACATCCCTTACTAGAAGCAAAAGAGGCAGTGAACTATTTAGCGGATGCGGGCCAGGACTTGTTTTCACTGTCCATATTAGCCCTTTCCTTTTTATCGGCCAGAATGTTGGCGCTACTGCTCGTTTTAAATGACCCATAAACTTTTATCCTAAAAGTTTAATCAAAACAGGAGCCTAAAATTTCCTCGTTTCGACTCAGAAATTTTTACGGCTTCCACGATTGTTTTCTGATTAAGCTTTATTTTTATTTTCTGTGCTTGTAGGGTTTGTTTCGTGTATATTTTCTTTTTTCGCAACGATAGGCTCGACTTGGGCTTTAACGCCTTTTCTTTCGAAGATTCGGACTCTCATTTTATCAGAGAGGTTTAGTTTCAGTATCTTAAGGTTTGATGGATTGATTGATTTGGATACTTGGCTGCCATCGACTTTTTTGACTTTGACGCCTTCAACGTAGACTTTTAATTTCTTCATGTCTACCCTTTCAACTATTCCCCTGGTTTTCTTAAAGCTCCCGACCATGACTTCAACTTCGTCGCCTTTTCTGATAGGGATGGATCTTTTCTTGAATTGTTTTCTTAATTCTTTGGATAAGTGCGCTGAAAGAAGCTTATGTCTGACATGGTTTGGAGCATTATATCTGTATTTTCTCTGTTTCCTCGGCTGCTTGCTTTTATTCCATTTCCTTGACCATTCTTTACGCATACAATCACACTACAATAGATGCAACTTTTCCTAAAATGGGAAATCGTTCAATCACTTCTTTTGCAATAGGGCCTTTGATAATTGTTCCTTTTGGTTCGAATTTTTCTGTTACAACAACGCCAGCGTTATCTTCAAAGCTTATTCTCATGCCATCAAGCCTTTTGTATTCCTTCCTTTGTCTGATAACAACAGTTTGGAGAACTTCGTGTCTTACTGCTTCGACTCCGGATTTAACTTTGCAGGTTACTTGATCTGCAACTCCGCCAGAAGGCCTTGTTCTTCTTCTACCGCGGAATCCGCGGACAGATATCACTTCGAGTATCTTTGCTCCGCTGTTGTCTGCGCATTTTAGTTTAGAGCCTACCTGAAGCCCGTCTGTCATCGAAGCTGATATTGCTTTCATAGCACTTTTCTTTCTGTACACTCCTTGAAAAGAAACCTGCACTAAAGAACACAGGTTTGACTTTTATTAAACTTGAAATCCACGTCCTCTTCAAAACATTATATAATCTGTTCAATCAGACTGTGGATTTACTGTCCAACGCCCACTACCACAAAGGATTTTGTTTTTGACACTGGCCTGCATTCAGCTATTGTGACTTTGTCGCCTTCCTTTGCCTTTATGCATAATGGATTGTGAGCGCTTATGCTTGTTTTTCTTCTCTCGAATCTTTCATATTTCTGTGAGTATAAGTTATATCCCCATTCAACTACAGCTGTGTTTTTGGCTTTAGAGCTTTTAACAACGCCCTCAAAGACTCGCCCTCTGATAGATAAGTTTCCGTGCCATGGGCATTTGACATCCTGGCATTGTGATAAAGGGGCTTTGATATCCAAACCTATATTTGTTCTGCCTTTCTTAGCCATAACGTAATCAGTATTATTGATAGAACTATTTATAAATACATAATGAATTATTCGGGCAAGTTCTTTGCTATTATTCCACCTACTATCTTATTTCCCTCTATAGAAAAGTGCCTATCTATGTTAAAGTAAAGCCTTTTATTCGATTTTCCCAGTTCCTTCAATTCTGGAAGGAGATTTATTACTTTTATCGAATTCTTTGCTGCAAACCCTGTTAGGCGGTCTATTTCTATTGTATTCACATTACCGTAAACTTGCTCCTTGTCTGGTATGAGAACAAGTACGAAGGTTGCATTGTTTTCTTTGGCAAGCTTATTCGATTCTAAGATAAGTTTTTCCACAACAGAAAGTGTCTGATAGTCAAAGTTTTTACCGTCTTGTTTACCAATGAGGCTCCTTATCCCGTTCTTAAAAAATGCGTATACCCTGGAAACAGAAGCGAGGTCATCAATAGATCTTAGCAGACTTTTATCTTCAGATGGACGCTCTGACCAAGAAACGTTTCTTTTAGGCACTGGAACATTTGTAAGTTCTAGTGTCCCGTTGGATAGCTGGAAAAACGGCTTTGGGTAAGAATATGCTGTCTTGAGCCCAACATCTTTGACGTCATTGTGGTAAGAAAATACGACTATGTCAGGCCCATATCTTAAACCCTCTTTTTTTAAGGTAAGGTATTGTTGGTCTGTTCCGTAACCTGTCACTGCCATGTTAATCACTTCAAATTCCAAAGGCTTCTCCTTTTCCAAAACCTGCCTTACTATATTTACATAAGAATCCTGCATTTCCACACCAAAACCCCAAGTGAAGGAATCTCCATAGAATTCTATTCTCTTTTCAGGGCCTTTGGCATAATCATGTTCTATGTCCCGCAATCCTTTGGAATTTATGTTTACATTTGTTGTGGAATCTGGTATTTTTAGGCTTCCATTTGCTCCCGGCGTGTTTTTCCATCCAAGGGTCTCATCATATTCGTAGAGGATAAACTCGTTATCGGAATCAACAGTTGGCTGTATTACCCTCAGGATAGCTTCAAAAAACAGGAGAGGGATTATTATAGATAAAAATAGTGCAACCATTGTCTGGTTTCTTTTTTTTATTTCAGTCTGTTGCATATTTTTCACTGTCCCAGATGTCTTTTTTGTTGTCTTCCCTTTTTATCAGGAAGTTTCCGAGCACCAGATAATCTATACCTGTGCCCATCATGCATTTATAGGCGTCATGGGGTGTGCAAACTATGGGCTCTCCCCTTATATTAAAAGAAGTGTTTATTAAAATCGGTATCTTCGATGTTTTCCCGAATTCTTTTATGAGGTCGTAATACAGCGGGTTTTGTGATTTCCTTATTGTCTGTAGCCTTCCGCTGCCGTCAAAATGGGTTACAGCTGGTATCTTATCCCTCCACTCTTTTTTTATTGGATATACCATAAGCATGAAATCGGTGGGTAGCGGAACTGGGGAATCGCAATCGAAATATTTTTTTGCATCATCTTCGCACACCACTGGAGCAAATGGCCTAAACTTCTCCCTGTGCTTGACTTTAAGGTTAAGTATTTCCTGCATTTTTGGGTTACATGGGTTAGATAGTATGCTTCTGGAGCCTAATGCCCTTGGGCCTATCTCCATCCTTCCCTGGAACCATCCGACTACCTTGCTTTCATTGAGTAGCTTTGAGACCTCTCCTATGAGCTTCTTTTCATCATCAAAAGGAATATAAGATATCGAACTCTTGTCTAGAAAATCTTTCACCTCTTTTGAAGAAAACGATGGCCCTAGATAGGCGTCTTTCATATAACCGGTTCTGGGATTCCCTAAAATCGTGTTATAGATATAAGACGCGACACCCATGCTTGTCCCGCCGTCACCTGCATCTGGCTGTATCCATATATTCGTGAACTTTGTTTTTGAGAGTATTTTGCCGTTGTAGACGCTGTTCAAGGCGACCCCGCCCGCCATTACTATGTTCTCTGTTTTTGTAGTTTCGTATATGTGATTGAGCATTTTTGTCATTGCTTCTTCGAGGACAAGCTGGAGGCCAGCTGCTATATCCTTATGCCTCTGTGTCATCTCAGATCCCTTTTTAGTAATTGGACCTCCAAGAAGATGACAAAGTTTTTTTGACGGCATTCTGTCTGCATAATGATAAACAAAATAGTCCATGTTGAGCCTATAGCTCCCATCTGGTTTTATATCTATTACCTGCCTCAGTTTTTTATAATACTCATTGGTTTTTGGGTCCATATTGCCATAGGCAGATAACCCCATTACTTTGTACTCCGAATTGTTTACAGTGAATCCAAGGTAAGCTGTTATGGTTGAATATAACAAGCCTAAGGATGCAGGAAATGTTATGTCCTTCATCAAATGGATGTCATTGGCTTGCCCGAGACCAAAAGTTGTTGTAGACCACTCACCTACACCATCTACAGTAAGTATTGCAGCTTTTTCAAATGGGCTGAGCAGGTAGGCACTGGCTGCATGTGCAAGGTGATGCTCTATGAAAAGTATGTCGCCTTTGTATTTTAATTTCTTTTTGATTATTTTAGTGACGCGAAGCTTCTCATTTATCCAGCTAGGCATGGAAACCAAAAAAGTTTTAAAGCTTTTCGGGAATGACTCCAGATGCTGGTAGAGAAGCCTCTCAAATTTGAGGAATGGCTTTTCGTAGAAACCGATATACTGGATATCATTAATACTTATTTTCTGGTTTTCGAGGCAATATTTTATTGCGTTAATAGGGAAGGAATTATCATGTTTTTTCCTGGTGAACCGCTCTTCTTCTGCTGCAGCTACTAAGACCCCGTCCTTCAGAAGGGCGGCAGACGAGTCATGGTAAAAACAACTTACTCCAAGTATATACATAAAGATCAAAACTGCCTGTAATATTCCTTCATTTGTTTTTTCCCCATGTTGAGGTCAGACCAGTAGGACGCTTTTTTCGGGTCTATCTTTGTCTCAAGGAAATGTTTTTTCTTTATCCTCGCGGCAATATTGGTTAAACCTATCCCAACAAGATAGACAAATGATAATAGGGCTGTGTTTATTATAATGTTTATATTTTCCCCGAACCTCTTCGTCCCTTTTTTAAACCCGTTCAAGAATTTCATAATCACTTCAAGGCCTTTTTCAAGCCCTCGCCCAGCAAAGGTATTAGTAATGCAAAAACTGCTAGATGAAAATATCCCCAGGAAGATGGAAGCTTTTTGAGTATTGTGAGGATGAAGAAAAGTCCTATAGTGAAAACCAAATAACTGGATATATAGCCAACAAATTTTCCCGCCTTTTCTTGTTTATCCTCTTTTTCCCAGAAATCCATAACTTAGAATAACGAGTATATGAATGGGGATATTGCACTGCTTTGGCCGAATATTATCAATGCGCTAGCAAAGACCAGTAAAATTATGGTTGGTGCCAGCCACCACACTTTTCTTGCTTTCAGTAAACCAAACAGTTCCCTCAGAAATCCTTTGTTCTCGCCCATCTAATCTATAAGAATCGGGTCTTTATAAAACTTGGATCTGGGGAGGCGGAGCTAATTTGATAAAAATAGAAAAAAGAGTTGTCCGTACGTTTTGACTCATTTCATTCTGCATGCTGGACATTTGCTGCCTGCTGTTGCTTTTAATAAGCACATCAGGCCGGCTAAGAAGACCAATATCCACCAAGGACTGACAGGTGTTTTGGCTCCTAGCATTCCCATGTCTCCAGCAATACCGTATAGACCCACTAACAGAATTAGCAAGCCGAAAAGCGCTTTCATTCCTTTGCATGCGCCTGCGTGTTCTGGCAGATGGCCTACTGACTGTTTTGTTGCCATATAATAGATTGGGTTTTCTTTTATAAAAGCATTGTAGATGTCAAGGGGTTTTTATATTCAGAACAAACTCAGTATTTCTCTATCTGCTCTTTTTTGAAGCCGAGTTTCAAGAGCGTTTCGTAAACCCGGTCTTTATGGTTTCCCTGTAGCTCGATCTCGTTGTCTTTTATAGTGCCGCCACAAGCGAGCTTCATTTTCATTTCTTTTAGTATAGTCTTAGAATCAACGTCTTTGCTAAGGCCTTTTATAATGGTAACGAATTTTCCGTATCTTTTGTTAACAGTGAAAACCTTTATTTTCTCTTCTTCCATTGCGATAGTTTTACATACGCAGATTTCCTTTGGAAGACCGCAATTTGGGCAAACTTCTGGCATTTTAAAGTAGACCTGTCGAATTTACTTCGACTTTGCTTGAACCCCCTTTTTTACAGGCTTTTTTTCTTGCTTTGGTTTTGCTGTTGTAGTTTTAACTTGTTTTGGTTTCTCGCTATTTATTGTAAGAATTCTCGCTATTGTTCTTCTGATTTCTCTTATCCTTCCGGGAGATGTGACAGTGCCGCCGATGTGGATGTTCCCCCTCTCTTTTGCTAACTCCAGCCTGAGGTCTCCCAATCTCTTGTCTCTTTCAGCCGCATCAATTTTTCTTATTTCTTCTGACCTTAGAATAGCCATATTAAATCAATTAGCTTCCGGCTTTATTAGCCTTTTCCTCTATTTTCTGTTTCCTGGGTTTAATTGGTTTTTTGGTTTTAGGCTTTGGTTTGGACTGTTTAGCTTCAACTTTTTCCCCTGTCAATAATCTTTCGACTTCTTTTTCTTCCTCTGCAATTTCTTTTATTGAGATCTTGGTTGAGCGCTCTTTGAAGGCTTTTGCGTCTTTGATGTCGCCTGTTATGTCCTCGAAAACTTTCATTATCCTGACTGTGATGCCTATTTTTCCTAGCTTTGGCAGAGCCTCATAGAAACCTTTATCAACATGGTCTATAACGCCCTGGCCTGAGTGTTTTATATAACCTGCAATAAATTTGCCCATTCTGGACATTGCTCCTCCAAGTTTTCCTTTAATTATTATCTCAACTCCGATTGCACCCGCATCCATGATCCTTTTCAAGAACACATTCCCGATTTTTTTGTAATTATATCCCCTTTCGAGAGCAGAAGCGATTTGTTTCGCAACTATTTTGGCATCGAGATCGGGGTTTTCAATTGATTTTATGTCTATCTGCGGATTTTCTAAACCGAACCTCTGTTTCAGCGCCTGATTCATCAGTTCTATGTTCCTTCCGCCCCGTCCAATAATTCTTCCAGGCTTATTTGTAAATATGACAACCTTAAGGCCGAGCGGTGTCCGCTGCAAAACTATTTTAGAGTAATCCCCATCAGGGAAACTGCTCTCTATAAATTTCTCCAACTCTACTTCTTTTATTGCTTGTTTCACAAAGTGCTGCTTCAACATAAGCTTTTTACCGAAAAAGTTTATCTCCCTTACGATTAATCTTTACCCCATGTACGATGCCGAAGCATCGTTTTTTTGATGATTTGTAATTTTTACTTTTTGTTTTTTTAGGTAATCTTTATATGATTTCCAGACATTATCGCCTTTTTTGCCTTTTAGTATTTTAACTGCGTTCATTCTGGGGTTCTTTGTCTGCTCGTCTATTGACCAGTCGACCAAAACCACATCACCTGATGCCAATTTTTCTGTTGACAGCCTTGGATCGAGGGAGACTGCCCATTGGAGTTCATCCCATGCCTCGACTATCATTTGGATGCTGTCGTCGGATGACATGACCTCTTTATCTTTTTTTATTATTTCAAGTATTTTGCAAGGATGGTATAATCCCATAAATAGTGGAAACCTAAAGAAGATTGGAAACCGATTTTCTAATCGGTTTCGTCCCTTTGTTCCCACCCCTCCCTTATTTTTATATGCTTTAACTTCAAACAAATTATTTTTTATTTTTGGACCAACACAAACTGTAAGTTGGTGACTTTTCTTTTATCTCTTCGCATTTTCATCCTTCTTGGCCTGAAAAATGTGAAACCCCTGTGGGCTGATGCGAAAATTATGAGCTTTTCTGTGTCCAGACCCTTAAACTCTGCATTTGATTCTGCTGATTTAAGAAGGGCAAGCATCTCTTTCGCAGTGTTTGTATAATATTTTCCGTCTAGATCACTTTTTTTAGCCACGAGATTTTCAAGCAACCTTTTCCCTTTCATCATATTCATTCCGCTCAGGATTCTGCATACTGTCACAGAATGTTTTGTTGAGATCCTGAGACCGCTGCCATAAGCTCTGCAATGTTTCTCTGAGGTTGGCGTGAAAGTGTATTTCATAATTGTAATCCTATTTCAGTGGGACGAACTTGCTTGATTTCTGGAAACCTGCCGTTGCAATTTTTGCTGTTCCCAGCCCTCCCTCTGATTCTATTTCAGTGGGACGAACTTGCTTGATTTGGTTGCGCCGAAACCAGGAGCGCTGTGTTCAATCTTTCTTCTTGTCAAAGCAAATTCGCCTAACCTGTGGCCCAGCATTTCAGGTTTTATTTCAACCTGGACAAACTCCTTTCCATTGTGGATGCCTATTTTCAATCCTATTAATTCTGGGATTATGACCATGTCCCTGGAGTGGGTTTTCAGGAAGCTTTTAGGTTTTTTCCTTATCCTTAACAGTAGCTTTTTCTGCTCTTCTGTAAACCCGTTTTTGAGAGCCCTTCTATCCCTCGAAGACAAGAGCTTGCTAAAATCCTCTAAGCTCATCTTCTTGATTTCCTCCACTGTCTTCCCTTTCATTGTAAATTCTGTTGGCATATAAACTTTTTAGGATCTTCATCTACTCAATCAAAAACTTCTTTCCCATATCCTATCTCAAGACTATTGTTTTCTTTTACCTGTTCTTCGCGCTGCGATAGACCCTACCTTTCTTCCAGGCGGTGCATCTCTGGATACTGTTTTTGGCATACCTATGCCGCCTCCATAGCCTGAACCAAATGGATGCGCAACAGCGTTCATCGCCCTCGCGGATGTCCTTGGGTATCTTTTTCCACGGACTTTCATGAAGTGGGCTTTTTTACCAGCTTTGGTCCAAGGCCTGTCATCCCTTCCTTCCCCTGCTGGAGTCCCTACTGTCGCGCGGCACATTAGATTAAATACTCTTGTTTTCCTTGACGGCAATTCAACCACGCAATCTTTGTCTGTTTTTGAGAGTATTGTTGCTACAGATCCTGGAGCCATGCAAAGTTTTGGTCCTGAATTTGGATAAGTTTCTAAACCAAACACCTGTGTACTCTCTGGTATTTTACTTAGAGGTAAACCAATGTTGGATGTTTCGTCCCCTACTTTGAGGCCTTTATACGCGACTACGTATTCTGAAGACCCATCAGGATAAGAAATTTTAGCTACAGGGGAATCTCTGCCTACGTCATGAACTATGTCAACTATCTTGCCAGGTTCGTTTCTGTATGAAGGTTTGAATCTCACACCGACAGAGGGTAGCCTATAGACATTTGTCCCCTTTCCTCTTCTTCTTGCGATGATTCTCTTTCCCATAAACTTTTTTGATAAAAAGTTTAATCAAAAACTGATTATACTTTTCTTAATTGACACCTTATAATTTACAATACCCCTAACCTTGTTGCTATATCTGCCGCTGAATTTTTTGGATCTAAACGGATGAAAGCTTTTTTCTGGCCCTGCATTGTGCGCTCTGTTTTGACTTCAGCAACTTTTACATCAAATAGCGTCTCGAAAGCTTTTTTTATTTGGTCTTTGCTTGAATCTAATCTGACAACAAAGACTATTTTGTTCTGGAGGTCAACCATGCTCATTGATTTTTCTGCTATATGCGGATAGAGTAGCACGCTCCACGGATCAAACTTTTTAGCAACAGGAACAGGATACTGGGGCTTGGCAGGTTTTTTATTTTCGCCTAGCAGTGGCTGTTCTTTTGCCGATTTTTTTTGGTTTTTTGCTTTTCCTGACATATCAGCCCTTCTTTCCCGAATAAATGATTGAAACATAAGCTTTTTAGCAATTTTTGCTTAAGCTTATTTTCCATTTATCATACTTACTATTTCTTTCATTGCAGATTCTGTGAAAATTGTGAGCCTGCCTGGATGGCCTCCTGGTGATAATTCAGAGACAGATAATTTTTTGGAGAGCACACAATCGAAGCCTGCTATATTTCTTACAGATTTTAATACCCCTTTGTCGTCTTTGATGACAACTAAGGGGCCGGTTTTCTTTTTGTATTTTCTTCCCCTGGATTTTCCTTTTCCTGCGCGCACTTTTTTCTCGGAAGATCGATCCAACTCTTTTTCCAATCCTAGCTTTGTAAGCAGGTCAACAATTTCTTTTGTGCTTTTTATTTGTTCTAATTTGTCTTCGATAACTATTGGGTAAGAAGTTATGGTCTCAGGAAGCCTGTAGCCCCTGTTTGATATAATGGATTTGTCAGAAGAAGCTGATAAACAGGAGATAAGCGCGAGCAGCCTTTCTTTTTTATTGACTTTTGTTTCCCAGATCTTTTGCGGTTTTGGAGGATGGGCTGCACGGCCTTTAGTTGCTTGGGGCGAGAAACGCGCTGTCATGCTGAGATAACCTTGGTTGCCATGGATTCTTCTCAGCCTTGCCATTTCCTTATTCATCATCGAATACCGTGTGCCTCTTTCCCCGTGGTAATGCGCTGAGGTCCTTTTACCTGCGTAATAATCAGTCCCATATGGCTGTCTTGTTAAAGCCCTCTCAGCTAAAAAACATCTTGTGATGATGTCTGTTCTAATCGGTTTTGAAAGGGCCTGGCCTACATCGATTTCTCCTGACTTTTTTCCTTCCAGGCTATAGATTGGTATTTTCATATATGGGACGAAATTGATTTCATGACTTCTTTAACACACTATTAATTATGCCGATAGAAAGTAGAGCCGTATTGACTGCAACCCACTTATCGGTTGGGCAACCATAAGATTTTATGGAAGTGTAATAATCTACTAATATATAATATCACTCTTTTTAAAGGTTATTATGCATATAGCTCTGAAAGGATCAAACTTATTAATACGAACCCCTAAATACGGTTATTTAAAGGACCAAACCGATTTCAACAAAGGAACGGCATTGATCTTATCCAATTGGTGAGGATCGATGTCAACCATCTGCGAAATCGGTTTCCAGCCATTTAGTCTGCTCGCATGTTATGTATAAAATTTTAGAGATCGAGGACCAAATAAGGGTCCCTCCGATGAAATTCAATTTACCTGCCCAAGAGGCTGTCAAAAAGAGTTTGGAAGAGAAATGGGAAGGCCTAGTGGACAAAGGGTTGGGAGTGGTTTTAGCTGTCCTATCAGTTGATTCTATTGGGGAAGGGAAGATCTTGCCTGGAGATGGGGCAATACATTACAAGTGTATTTTCAAATTAATGGCATATCAGCCAGAATTACATGAAGTTGTTAGAGGAGAGGTCATTGATATAACAGAATTTGGCGCTTTCGTCAGGTTTGGCCCTGTTGATGGGATGATACATGTGAGCCAGGTTATGAATGATTATGTGAGCTACGATGCTAAAGGCTCTGCGCTTCTAGGAAGGGACAGTAAGAGGAGGCTGAAAGAAAGCGATATAGTTGTTTCAAGGATTGTTTCAGTTTCAATGGAAAAAGACCAGTACAAAGTTGGCTTAACTGCAAGACAGGCAGGTCTAGGGGCTCTTGAGTGGGTAGAAGAAGATAAGAAAAGGGTCAAGAAAGCTCCAGTAGAGGTTAAGAAAGAAGCCAAGCCAGCAGGGAAAGACAAAAAACCAGCTGGGAAAGGCGGAAAAAAGTAAAGACATAAGCTTCTAACTAAAGCCCAATATTATTAAGAAAAGGTTTTATGGGGAAAGATACAAAAGAGAAAGTTTGCAAGGCATGCAAAAGGTTTGTGAAGGGTCCGAAATGCCCTATTTGCAATCAATCGAATCTTACTGCAAATTGGAAAGGCACGGTTTTCATAACCAGCCCTTCAGAATCAGAGATAGCCAAAAAGCTAGGCATTACAGCCCCAGGGAAGTATTGTTTGTTTATCAAATAGCAAATTAAGCTTGATATTTAATACTTATCTCCTAAGAAAGATCATATTATGGAAATGAATATACTGAGTAAAAAAGAGAACATACTTCTCAGACGGGAAGAGGTCACAGCTGAGATAAAAAACAGCGGCGCGACTCCTGATAGAAAGGCTGTGACTGCAGAAACTGCTAAAAGCTTAGGCGTGGATGAAAGTTTGGTTATTGTAGATAAGATTTCGACTGAACGAGGCCGATCTTTTTCTACTGCGAAAATTTTGGTCTACAAGAAAAAAGAGGAGATCCCGAAAGGGAAGATAGCGAAGATGGAAAAAAGGATTGGCGGAGCTAAAAAAGAGGGGACGGATCCTGCTACTCCGAAAAAATAGGCCTCATTAGTAAAACATTGTTATAAAGCCTGTAATTATTCTATTTAGATAAAATAAGTCAGAAATAGACTTTTGGAACAATTAAAAGCACGAAATTAATAACAGAACGCAAAAAGTAAGGCTTTTTTAGCCTCTGAAAATCAGTGAAACAATTGTTTCAACGAAGTTATATATATATTGATACCCAAATCATTACCAAATAATGGCTCGAGCAGATCCTAGTCTATCGATTAAAGGTTTGCTTTAAGCCAACGATCCCTAGTACTAGCCTATAAATTTGCTAGGGATCAACAGATGTGTAAACTTTTCTTGAAAGAAAAGCTTAACCAGAAAAGAAATTTAACCAAAGTTTTCACTGTGTTTTCTTTCGGGTTATAAGGCCTTTCTCAAAGGGACGAAACTGATTTCAAACCAATTGGATAAGAAATCAGTTTCCAGCCTTCTTCGAAAAGGGTATACATTCTAAAAGGAGGAATTAGTATATGAATATAAAAAGAGTTTTAGCCGGTGGAATGGCAGCATTGATGGCAGGCTCTACACTGACATTTGGCGCACTAGCACAAACAGCACCAACATGGACAGTCGGTGATTCAGCAGACTCATGGTTTGCATACAATAATAACGATGCCTCAGGTGCTTCAGTCGTATATGCCGGTGCAGCAGAAACAGAAGTCTTAGCAGTTGCTAATGGTCTTCCATTGACAACAACTTTTGTCGAGGCTGTCGCAAAAGTAAGGGATGTAACAACAGGAACAATTAAAAGAGCATCAGGAACATCTACAGCAATTGTTGGTGAACTTTCAAGAGACACAATAGCATTGCCAACAGGTGCAGCAGGAACCCTTTTGTCAGCAGGATTCCCGAACAGCGGAGTTGTAACAAGCACACATTATACAGGATTGAAAGCCTCTACATTTGACTACAAGGGCGCTGCATACAACTTTAGGGAACAGGTTGATACAGCAGGGGTTGCATTTAGACATGGCCTATCTGTCTCAAACATCAATGGTACAGAAAAAATGGTTGTTGAATCTTCAGATATAATATATCAGTTTGTTTTCGAGAAAGCTGTGAACATAACAGCAGCTTCAGGAACAGCAAACAAAGGCTCTATAGCATCTCCTGACTACCAAAATCCAGTAAAAATACAACTTTTAGGAAAAGACTTCCTCATAGTAGGTGTTAGCGGTAACCAAGCAAAAGTTTTGCAAGGTTCTGTTGGAACTGGTTTAACAAAAGATAAAGGCCTACAATATGGTGATTATACAGTATTCGTTGAATCGGGAGCAACAGATAGCTTTGGAACAGTGGTCTTCAAGGACAAAACTGGAAAAGTTGTTGTTTCAGACACAGTTGATCAGGGGAACGACAGACAATTCCCAACATTGGGTCTTACAGTAAAGCTTACAAAGATAAGAACCTCAGGCAACGAAGCAACAGTTGTAGGAGCTGACTTGGTTGTTGGTAAAACAGGCGATGTCGAAAAAACATATGATAATAGCGCTGACGTGTCTTCATCAGGAAGTTCGAGCGACAGGTTCCCAGGAGAAACAAAATGGGGCATACAAACATCTGGACTAGCAACATTAGGTCAACTATCAGTAAATGATAGGTTCGATGTTGTTTACAGACCATCAGAAACAGAATACCTAGTGGCAGGACAGTCAATAAAACTCCCAAACAACTATGGTGAACTTAAATATGAGGGCTTTAACACAGACAGCTTCTCCACAATAACAATTAAACCTGTGACAGGCCAGGCAATATACAATTCAACAGACAGCCAAACAGGCTCTGGATTAAACGGCCTCGAAATATCAGGCGAGGTTCCAGGATCTCTCACAACAAAAGGTGGTTTATCAGGAAGCAATGCAGTAAACAAAGTGGCTTTCTTATGGAACAAGTCCTTAGTTGCAGATTCTGACACAGTTGTTGTTGTCGCAAAATGGGATTCAACAACCAACAAATGGAAAGCAAACGACACACTAGGAACAACAGGAGTCTTGGCAACAGCATATCAACAAAATAAAGGTGCAACCTTAGCAACAGATCAGGTACCTGAACTACCGGTTTTTGTGAACAATGGAACAGGTATATTTAACGGATCAGCAAACGGAGCTGTTTCAGAATCGGTTCTATTAAACTACACATACAACCTCTCTGTGAGATATGGAGCATCTGGTGACCAGGCATACAACTTAACAACAGTGTTTAGCAACCAGACAAATAGCGCTACAGGACCAAAATGGCTAGCCCCATTATACATGAGGATCGCAAAACCAGGGTCAGCTTGGTCTTTGAACATGTCATGGGAGAATAAATCAGCTGCAACAACATCACAAGCACCTGAATTCAGGCTTGGATCATCTACAACAACATCCGAAACAACAGAAGTGGTCGCATTATCTGAAGGTGTAACAGCAAACGCAGGGAAGCAATCAAACGATGTTGTAACAGACTCTGGTTTGATACTTGTAAACGCAGACACAAACGGGGCATCAGACACAGTGAAGATAAAAGTTCCATCAAAGGACTTGCTGATAAAAGCCAGATTCGGGGCAGCACCAGTAGCAACAACAGGGACACCAATGTATGCATCAACAGATGAAGCATTAGCACAGGTCAAGGCAGGAACATTAACAAAGAACTTGATCCTAGTAGGTGGACCATGCGCAAACGCAGTTGTTGAAGAACTAGCAAAGGCAGACGCGAATGACACATTGCCAACATGCACAGAATGGGTCGGTGATCCAGCAAAACCAAAATACACAAAGGGTCTCATCGGCGTATGGGCAGTTGGAACAACAGGAAAGAAAGCCTTAGTCATTGCTGGTACACTAAAGAAGGACACAGATGACTTAGCAGCTGAGTTCAAGCTGAAAGGAACCACAGCTAAAGCAGCAGTTTAATAAATCACATTTGGGGGTAAAACCCCATTCCTTTAATTTTTATTTTTTGGGATCTCAACCCTTTTTCTAAAAGGGCTGATTTTCTATTTTTTATTCTTCTAGCCACTGCTTTAGCAATTTTACTTTTTCCTTATATTGGATATAATCAGAACTAGCCCAGAAAAATAATATTCTTCAAATTTTTGAAATGCTTATCCCCAGAAATAACTTTACAATTAAACTCTTTCTGCTTGATTAAAATCACAGCATCGATCAATCCGAAATCTTTTTGTGTTTTCCTTTGGTCAAATCTTTCCTGGCCAGCTAATGTCCAATCGTATTCTAAAACAGAAACTATACCTGAATTCGCCCTGATTATCCTGAAAAGCCTGTCAAAATCGTCTTGATTTCTAAGTGACCATCCCTTTATTTCAGCTAGACAGCACTCAACGGTTAAAAACTTATTTTTATCATCAAGAATCATGCTCTTTATGATTTCGCCTTTAGAGGAGCCTATGAAATATTCTATCCATGCATAGCTGTCCATTATATAAAGCATGTTACGAGAATTCCTTGTGCGATTCTATCTCCTCTTCGAAAGGCTCTTTCCCTCTGGATATTCCAAATCCGTTTATCCTCTTCTTTTTTATAATATCGATTTCTATTTTATCGCCTTTCTTTAAATCAAGCTCCTTTAGGCTTTCAACTGGCAAAATCACACCAATAGAGTTCCCCCATTCCTTAAGCTCTACTTCTACCATGTTTAAACATATTGTATAACTTATATAAAAAGCTTACTCTCAGGATTTCAGGAGCGATTGCAGTCTTCCGGCCACATAAGTATTAAAAAGTACTCGCCTTATTTTAACTATTATGGAAAAGCTCCAGTTACTCCTGATAATAACTGTTTTAGGCATCAGTTTAATAAGCTACGGAAGCTCTGCAGAGCTGGGATTCTACGGGATAGATTCGAGGATAGAAAATTCTACATTGAAGACAGCCCTCACCATAACAGTGGATGGCGGATTGGACCAGATTCTTCTGCGGATAACGCCTTCTCCTGTGATTAAGAGATATTCCACTACTGCAGGGACTATAGCATGTGAATCTAAAGACGGCATAAGAGGCATACTTTGCAAGCTAGTGGATTTAAATGAAAGCGGCGGGACGATAAAACTTGAACTGGAATCAGAATTGCCGTCGAACAGTTTCAAAAGAGAAATAGTTTCGGCTTATGAGATCCCATTGAACACCACATCAGTTTTCTCTTCGCTTAAACTGCCGCCAAGGGCAGCGCTTTCCGAGGATCCGCCAGAGAACTCGATATCGCCTAGAAACGGGGAGATAAAGACAGATGGGAGACATATAATTATTTTCTGGACTAAAAGCAATATAACAGCAGGCGATCTGCTCACTTTCTCTGCGTCCTACAGCCTGCCTGAGGAGAGGGAGACGCCTATAAACACGGTCTTAATTATCCCTATAATAGTTGTGTTGGCAGCTTTTGTCTGGCTTGCAATAAGGCATAAGAAAGCCACCAAAAGCGTAGGGGAAAGCGCAGCTGTGTCTGTGTTAAGTAAAGACGAGAAAACACTATTCGATATACTAAAAGCCCATCAAGACAAGGTAAACCAGAAAGTTATTGTGAGGGAATCCAATTTCTCCAAAGCAAAAGTATCTAGGTTACTCAAAGGATTAAAAGGCAGGGGAGTTATAGATATAGAAGCCATATCTGGAAGGGAGAACAGGATTGTTCTGAAGCTAGGCCAAGCAAGCAAAAAAGAACAGGCTACTACAGAGAATACAGTAAAGGGAAATGACGAAAAAACGATTAGCTAATATAGTTTTAAGCTTTTAACAAGAAACGGGAAGTTTTGGAGAACATGATAAAAAAGAACAACTCTCCGCCTAGCCAGAAAGATATTGAACTGGGAAAAAGACTTGAAGAATTTTCTAGAAATATCCATAGAGCTTAATTTTTCCTTCTTTATATTTTGGTTTATCATGCCTTTCATGTCGTAATACATAGGTGTTGTTCCTTTTTCGCCTCTCTTTAATTCTCTGAAGCCAATCTTTAGGTAGAAGTTAATGGCTTCAGGTTTTGCATCGAGAACGAGAAACCGGATACCAATGTAGTCTGTGAGTTTGAGCAGAGTCTCCATAGCAAAATATGTTGTTTGTGTTCCTATTCCTCTTCCTTTAAACCTGTCATCTACGCAGAGCCTTCCAGTTTTTCTATTCTCAATTCCTCTGCTTTTATCTTTTCGAACATATGTGTTTATTTGTTTAGTCGTTTATATTTCGCTTTAAATTGGGCTCGATTATTACTTTTCCTGATTTTAAGTTTTATTGGGGGAAAATTAAATAAAATTCCATAATGTCATGTCAAAGGCTATAAATAGTTAGAATATCCAAATAATATACGAGTTCATTATGGGCATACTTTCGATAGCTGCAATGGAGAAGATTCTCAGGAAGGCTGGCTCTGAAAGAGTGTCGAAGAAAGCTGCAGTAGAATTGGCAGATCTTTTAGAAGAATATGGGTTAGAGATTGGGAAGGACTCAATGGAATTTGCAAAACACGCTGGGAGGAAGACTGTGATAGAAGGCGACATCAAACTTGCAAAGAAAAAAATGTCAGAAAGCTCTAAAAACTACTAAATTTTATTCTAAAAAATATCATTTGTATTTAAATAGAAAATAGAAAACAAGCTTTATATACTACGCTTCTAATTACATATAAGCGATTTGTGAATAGGGGCACAAATTAGATATAGCCTATTCAATAAAATACTGGGGAGGTTGACAAATCAATTGTTTCTTATGCCAAAAGGATACTGTGTTAAATGCAAGAAAAAGAACGTAGAGATGAAGAACCCAAAAGCCGTGAAATTGAAGAACGGAAGGGCTGCAACAAAGGGCGAATGTCCAAACTGCGGCACAAAAATGTTCAGAATAGGCGGTTAAATTCTTCTATCTATTAACCTTTTCTTCAAAGTTTTTTCTTTAATTTGATTTTATTTCCTTAGATGTAGCTATATGCCCTCCCCACCAGCATATAGTTTTTACTGGTGTGGTTTGTTGCCTTAAAACTGTGGATAGTAGAAAATCCTATTTCAATTTCCAATTAAATAGCGGGACAAACAGATCTGCTAGAACTAATCCCAGTAAGAAACTGAACTGCTGTGTTTGAGGGGAGAAAGCGAGTAAGAAGGTGAATATAGCAGCTAGTATGCCCATCAAGAGTCGGCCTTTACTGCTTCTTGCAGCTGTTACAGGTTCCTGTACCATTATTAGGCCGAAAAACAAAAGTGTGCCGTTGTTAAATTGTGTAAAAGTCCTTGCTGATACGCCGCTAGAAACGGCTGCTAATAATACAAGGAGGATGATGTAGGCAACTAAAAAGCTTATTGCAGGGTTAGGCCTTTTCAGCCTGAATGCGAGAAATAATCCAAATATTACAACTAACCATGACGGGCCTGCTCCCCACCAGGTTAGAGATGCAGTTGATCCTAAAATCAGGAGAGTTGCCAGTAAACCTAGATTTGCTGGGTTAAAAATATGATCGCCTTTTATTCTGATTACGTGTTTTAATAAAATTGCCAGGATAGGGGCCAAAATAATTGGAGCCATTGCAGGCCATGATAAGGCGTCTGGCTCTATCAATAAGCCTATGATCATTCCAGAGATGAAAGCGCTTTTGGGGAAGTGGAGTTTGAAAGGAGCAGAAAGGCCTACTTGGCCTTCTTTGGGTTTTCTTTTGCTTTTCAAGAATGAGAGGAAGAGGTCTAGAGCTATTGCTAATACAACAGAGATTACTGCATAAGGAATGGACATCAACCAGTTATTTAGTAATGCAGAATTGACAACAAACAATACAAGCAGAAAAACAATTAAATAATCGTAAACAGTGTATTTGTTTATTAGTTCTGACAAGCCCATAAAAATTAAAACTACTCAACAATTAACTTTGCTGATAGCTGAGGGTGTTCTCCTGCTGATCCGTCTTTGCATGTTTTGCAGTAGATATCAAAACTCCCTGTTTTATCTGCTTTAAATGTGATTTGTTGAGGTGGTGATCCTGCTACTGCAGTTACTTCTACATTCAGGTTATATGCATCTATGGTAATCCCATGTTTATGGGCCAGAGGTGAAGTTGTTGCTTTGATAAGAACTATGTCGCCTTTCTTGACTTTGAGTTCTGTTATAGCCACACCTGAACTATCTTTGAATGAATAGCCACCGTGTGTTATGTCGTTGGTGAATGTTGCTATTGAAGGAGGATCTGTGGAAACTGTTGGTCCAGGTGCTGTCGGAGCGGCTGCTTTTGTTTTAAACGATGGGTTTACATCCTCATCGTTACCTTTTGCTGGAATGTCTGCTCCTGGGAATTCGTAAGTTCCTGATTTGCCTGCATCTATGTGAAGCATTGCAGATACTGTGTCTGTTAATTTTAATTTGTCAACTGGGGCAACTACATCCAAGTTTTCGCCTTGGTTTACTGCAACTTGACCTATGCCTTCTCCTGTACTAGAATGGATAACAACCCAGCCTGAGACCTCTGAGATAACTTTGTCTATCATGATTTTGCCGTCTTTGACATCTTGGTCTTTAACCATTACAAGATTTTTCTTTGATTCGCCTGCTACTGTAAAGGCGAGTGTTTTTTCGACAGCTGGTGTGATTTTACTGTGATCGTTGTTGACTAATTCTAGCTTCAATGAGTGTTTACCTGGAGCCAAGTCTGCTCCTGTTGTAGCCTTGTTAAGTACGACTTTGTTATCGGCTATTGCAATGTAAGTTCCGCCGTCGAGGTAACCGTGCAAGTGGCCTTTTGCCGCAGCATTAGCTTTCCCTATATTTGCTGCATCTATTTGGAAATTAGAAAGCGAGAACGTGACTGTGACCTCCGGGCCTGTTACTGTTGATCCCTCTGTTGGAGAAGTGAAAGCTATTGAAGGTGAGGAAGTTGGTGCTGCCGGAGCAGGTGCTGTCTTAGCTGGCTGTTGTGCGCATCCTGCAACAACAAGAACTAACGCGATAAGAAATACAGGTATTAATTTTGATATCATACTGCAGATAATTGACTTGCATATTTATAAGCTTGTATTCTCCTGCTATGTTAGATTACATTAAATCTGTTTTCCCCTGCCTTTCTGCATCTCGTACAAGGCCATTAGACAGAGATTACTAGAGATAGAAAATATGGTAAAAATCAATGGATTGGTAAAAAGTCATTTTATAGCTAACAAACTTCTTTTAGAAAAAAGTTCAGGTCCAATTTTAAAACTAATACGTCTTCAATGTGATGTTAATCAAAGAGATTTGGCTAGAGAAATGGGAATAAATAGAACTAGACTACAAAATTTTGAGGCCTGTAAAAATTTCAATAGTGTTTTAGAGTTCAAAATTTCAAGCCATTTGAGGGTAAGGGCAGAGAATAGGGGTTTGAACTATGAGGAGTTAATAAAAAGAGCTAGAATTCTATTATCTGAACATCTCAAAAAGGTGGGTGAAATAAACAATTACTTTGATTGTGTCTTAAAATTAGACCTTCCTGGCAACAGACAAGGAACGGATCTAGAGAATTATTCTATAAAATATTTTAAAGATAAAGGATACGCAACATTTCAAAACGTGATAGTTTCGGACTCTAACATATCTTTTGTGACAGAAGTAGACGGATTGGTATTCAATCCAAATACGTCTGAAAGACTCGTTGTTAGTTGTTTGGAGTCTGATAACAAAATAGCCCAAAAACTAAACGAATTGATTCTGATTAAAGATATGATCAATGCTGACAAAGCATACATTTTTTGTGGGAATAGTATTAGCGACTATACAAAAAGGAAAGCCAATAAATGTGCTGTTGAGATTATTGAAGCTCTAAACTATAACTAGCTTTTCCCTTTTTGAATACTATAAATATGTTTTAGCCGTTCTAGAGTATCTGGGTCTCTTTTGTCCAATCTGAGCCTAACAAATCTTGGAAATCGAAGGGCATAGCCGCTGCTATACGTTGGTGATTTTTGTATCTCTTCATATGCAACTTCTATAATTATTCTTGGTTTTATTTTTACTTCATTTCCTTCTTCAGAAACGATCAGGGGTTTTAACATCTTTGTCAATTCATCAAGCGTTAAGTCTTCCTCATTCTCCTTCTTTTCTTTTATTCCGGTGCCTAACATTCCACACTCTAACAATTTTCCCGTTTCTTGATCAAGACAACCTAAGACGACAGATCCAAACCATCCTGTTCTCTTGCCAGTCCCATGTTGTGCTGCAGTTATGACCAAATCCAAATTTTCCATTGTTGGTTTTACCTTAAGCCAAAAACCAACTCTTCTTCCAGGCTGGTATTTTGCGTCTAAATTTTTTACAATTAAGCCTTCATTTCCTTCTTCCAAAGATTTTTTGTAAAATTTTTCAGCTTCTTTCAAATCTCTTGTTTCAAGATGATCTGCTAGCTGCAATTTTCCAGGAACTTGTTTGAAAGATTTTTTGAGAAGTTCGTATCTTTCTTTTAGAGGCAGGTTAAAGAGGCTTTTTCCTTCCAGATAAAGGATATCAAATAGGTTTACTTTTACTGGGATTTCTTTTGCTGATTTTTCAATTTCGTATTTTCTTTTTATTCTGGTTGAGAGGACCTGGAACGCCAGAGGTTTGCCTGTTTTCGGGTCTAGGCCAACAGCCTCTCCATCTAGAATGCATTTGTCTGCTTTAACAGATCTTTTTACTGAATCCACAATATCAGGGAATGCTGCTGTGACATCTTCTAATCTTCTCGTGAAAATCCAGATTTTCTCGCCTTTTTTGTGGATTATACATCTCATTCCGTCATACTTTGTTTCTATAGCAGGGTTTTCAAAAGCGCTTAAAGCTTCTTTCAGTGTAGGGACTTTTTCTGCGAGCAGGACGTTGAGAGGGACCCCTAACTCGATTTCAACGTTTCTTAGGCCGTTTTCGCCTTTTGTTTTTGCGATTTTTGCGATCTCCCCATAATCTGGAAGGATAAACCATGCATTCTCTACATCTGGGGGGCTCACACCAAAGGCTTTGGCTATGGAATCTCTGAGCACGCCTTCTGCTGCACCTGTCCTTAGCTCTTCTAGGACTGTTCTGACAATATATTTTGCTTCTGTTGGGGAAGCAGAACTTAGCAGCTCAGATATCAGGCTTATTTTTCTTTCTTGGGAGCCAGAGCCTTCCATCGAAGCAAGGCTTTGCAGGTTCTCAAAGACCTTTTCCACTGTAAGCTGTTTTTTAAGGAAAGTTTTTTGCTTTTTGTGGGAAACAAAGTCTTCGACAACAAGTCCTAGATCCCCGATTTTGTTGAATTTTTGGACAATATCGTTCTCATTAAAACCAGTAGTCTGCGAGATAACTTTTATGACCATCTTGCTTGCGACACCGATTACGCGTTCGTCCCATGATGGAAATACGCGACCCTGAAGAAGGAGAGATACTTTATCCAGAACTTCGATTTCAGTTTCCTTAAGAAGTTCGGAGATTATATCAATTTTGCTTAATCTGGCAGGAGTTTTTTCTAATTTCTCATATATTTCAGCTAGTTTGGAGTAAAACATAATAGATCTTTGTTTAAGAAAATAAAAAAGAATAGCGGGGATTGGATTTGAACCAACGACCTCTGGGTTATGAGCCGTTCGCAACCTTTTCCATCAACGCTCTAAAGGGACGAAACAGATCTTATCTCATTGTCAAGGATCTGTTTCCGCCCATCTTCACGAGCTCAGATGGCTCATATGGAAAGGGGTTACAGCGAGCAATATGGGCAAGTTTTCTTTCCAGGGGAGATTGGAAACCGATCGGTTTCATCCCTCTATGGACTTCTTTGCATGCTCTTTCAGAAAGAAAGGCTTGCACTCCAGGCTGCTCTACCCCGCTATTGTATAGGCTATCTTTGTATATACTATATAAATAGTTATCCGGAATTAAAGGGGTGTTAAGGGTTTTATATCGTAGAAGAGAGGTATATAATTCTATGGCTCAGGAAAACCAGAGAATAGTTATAGGGATCGATGAAGCTGGGAGAGGCGCTGTGATAGGTCCGCTAGTAGTCGCTGGGGTTGCTGTTTTAGAAAGGGATATAGAGAAATTGAAAGCAATTAAGGTCAAAGACTCAAAAATGCTCAGCCCGAAGCAGAGAGAGCGATTGGAAGGGAAGATTGAAGAGATTGCCAAAGAAGTTTTTATTGTAAAGGTTGCTGCTTGCAAGATCGATACATACAGAGCCGATGGTATAAATCTGAACAGGCTGGAGGCGATGAAGTTCGCTGAGATAATGGATTTTTTGAAAGGGGATATTGCTTATGTGGATTCTCCGGACGTGGATACAGAGAGGCTGAAAAATCTTTTGAAAAAGCTCACGAAACATAATATGGAGATTGTTGCTGAGAATTTTGCAGACAAAAAATATGCTGTTGTTTCTGCTGCTTCAATAATGGCGAAAGTCGAACGTGACAGGGAGATCGAAAATCTGAAGAAAGAGTATGGGGACATTGGTCCTGGATATCCTTCGAATGAGATCACGATGGGCTGGCTCAGGAATTGGATGAAGACGCATGAAGATTTCCCTCCAATAGTGAGGAAGAGTTGGGAGACTATAAAAGATTTGAGGAAAGATTCACAGCAGTCGAGACTTAGCGGCTGGTTTAAAGGGCTTCTACAGAAAGAGGAAGAGTGCAAGGTGAAGGAGAGCGCTGAAACGAAGAAATAAAAATTGTTTATTTATCTCATTTAAAGGTTTAAATTGTCTTCTCTGCAATATTGTAGATTATGTCTTCCGAGAAAACAGTTGTGAAGGGTTGGGTCGACAGCATCCGAGAATTAGGCGGCGGGTTGAAATTCATTGTTGTAAGGCACGGATCCAACAAAACACAGGTTGTTTTGAAAAGGGGTTCTGTGAAAGATGAGATGCTCGAGCTTGCTTCTAAGATGCACAGAGAGGATTGCATAATTGTCAAAGGCGACCTAAAAGATTCTCCACAGGCACCTGGAGGCAAAGAACTTGTTCCAGAGTCTATTGAAATTGTAAACAAATCAGATGTGCCTTTGCCAATTGAGCCAGGCGAATCCAATAAAGACAAAAGACTGGATTACAGGTACATGGATTTGAGGGATCCAAAAGTCGCAACTATTTTCAAAGTTAGAGCAGAGGTTTTGAGATTGATTAGAGAGTATTATACAAAAAATGGATTTAATGAAGTGCAAACCCCTGTAATCCAGGCTGCAGGAGCTGAAGGTGGGTCTGAACTTTTCCCGATAATCTATTATGGCAAAGAGGCTTTCTTGAAACAGTCACCGCAACTTTATAAACAAATGTTGATGGCTTCTGGATTAGACAAGATCTGGGAGATCGGCGCTACTTTCAGAGCTGAGAAATTCCATACAAGGAAGCATGTCTCTGAGATTACAATGGTTGATACGGAACTTGCATGGGTTGAGTCTGAAGAAGATCCAATGAAGGTTGTCGAAGGCCTTGTATACTACTGCTTAAAGGAGATTGGGAAAACAGCGAAAGAAGAGCTAGATCTTCTCGGTGTGAAAGTCAAAATTCCTGAACTTCCTTTCCCAAGATTCCATTACGATGAGATTTTGAAGATGCTGGAAAAAGAAGGTGTCAAGATTGAATGGGGCTCTGACTTCGGCGATGCTGAGGAAAGAAGGATCGGCGAGATGTTGGCTAAAAAGGGTATTGAACTATACTTCTTTACAAAATATCCATCAAAAATAAAACCGTTTTACATTATGATGGACGACAAGTATTCTAGAGGTTTTGATTTGGATTTCAAAGGAATGGAGATAGCTTCTGGAGGGCAGAGAGAGCACAGAGCTGAGGTCTTGACTAAAGTTATGAAATCTAAAGGTTTAGATCCACACAAATTTGAATTCTATTTGAACGCTTTCCGATACGGGATGCCATCCCACGGGGGCTTTGGTTTCGGCGCTGACAGATTTGTCCAACAGATACTCAACTTGCCTGACATAAAAGAAGTTGTGTTGTTCCCGAGGACGACAGAGAGATTGGTGCCTTAAATAAATTCCTGAACGATTAAATCAACCAATATAATCCTGAGGTATGCTGTAATCCTCGAATTTGCTAAAGCTGTTGACAAGCTTTTTTAGGAAAAGGGTTAGCAGGCTTTTGACTTCCTTTTCTGAGTGACCGCTAGACACTATTTCTTTGACTAATTTCTCCAGATCTGCGTCTTGGAGAACTGCATCGACTGTCGATTCCAATACATTTTGGTCAAGATCTGAATGGAGCAACGGATACAAATAATTGTGCCTGAATTCAGAATCAGAAATCCTTAGCATCATTTTTCCTTGAAATTCTACAAGCAGTTCCATCGTGCTTTCCAGAAGCTGATTTTCCATGCAATATAATTCAAGAAAGCTATTAATAAAGTAATTCCAAGAATTCATGTGGGGCCGTAGTCTAGTAAGCCTTTTTCAAGAAAAGGCTTAAGCCAAAAGGAGTTTCGCTGTGGTTGCCTTAAAGGATAGAAATTGATTTCCTATCCAATTGGACTGAAATCAATTTCGTCCCTTTGTGCAATCCTCGCTCGCTTCCACTTGGAATCGGTTGGATAGCTTGGTTTAGGATTCCAGCTTGGGGAACACTAAGCTTCTGAGAGCAGATCGCTTTGCTCTATGAAGTCCGGAATGCTGGCGACCTGAGTTCAAATGCGCCCCTTCTTGAGGAAGGTTGGAAGTTGATTTGTTTTCCAATTGGGATTCAGGTGGACACTGATCTTATCCAATTGGTTAGGATCAGTGTCGTCCCTTTAATCAACTTCGTCCCTTTGAAAGAAGGCCCGCGGGTTCAAGAAAACTAATATACTTAACCCTGGCGTTTGAAAATCTCAGCGGCCTCATTTATTTTTTTATTTTTGCAAGAAGTGATGTTATTTCAAGATACGTTTCACAGGGAAAAGATAAAATAAAAAGATAATGGAACTGTTTTTCAGGACTTCCTGTTCCACTACTAACTAATAAATAATTTAACTTTCAGTTAAGATGTTACTATCTTAAGCTGCGTTTTTTTGTGCTTTGAAGCAATCAAGGCAGTATACTGGTCTGTCGCCTGATGGTTTAAAAGGTACTTTTGTTTGTTTGTTGCAAGATGAACAAACAGCATCGTGCATTTCCCTTGGACCGCCGAAACCGCCGCTTCTTCTGTCGCCGTACATATTTTTTATCTCCTCGAAAGCTGGAAACCGATTCACTATGCAAGCGTTTTGGAATCGGTTTCGTCCCCTCATACAAGACCTTTAAGGACACTAAAAATAAAGATCCACTGGTCAGTTAACAAGTAACTATAGAACTTGTGTTTTGTACTTATGTTCTACGCCTTGTGGTTAATAGTAGAAAAGAGGCTTTATAAAGTTAACCCAGAACTGCTATTTCTTTGTTCAGCTTATCAATCAAGAGGGCCTGCATTGAGGCCTTCTGAGATACTAAATCGTTTAGAATAGCTTTCTTTTGGCTCTCTAAATCGGTCTCTTTGCTTTTAGATTTCTCGATGGCTTCCTCGACTAATTTAATTTCGTTTTCTGTTTGCGCTTTTCTTGTTTCAATATTGTATAATGATCTGTACTCTTCTTCTAATGATTTTTTATTATCCAAAGAGAGCTGTAGGATTTTTACTGTATTTTCCAATTCCCCTGACTCTATTTTGGCTCTAACATAATTTAGCTTTTCTTGCTCTGATTCTTTCAATCCGATTTTGCTTTCTGAGAATACTTTGTCTATCTGTTTGAAAATCGGATAAACCTCTGCTGGATTTTCCAGAGAAAGGTCTTGGGATAATACAGTTTTCTGCTCTTTAGTCAATTTTGCTTCGTGCAAAAGTTTTTTAACAGGCCTTTTTATCGAAGAGAAGTCCTCTACGATTACTGACTTGGTTTTTTCTATTTCTGAATTCAACTGTTCTAGATTTTTCCTTGACGCCTCTAGTTTTGACCAAGCTTGGTCTGATAGGATTTTTTGCATCTCTGTTTTCTGGGAGTCGAGAAGAGCCCTATAGTGTTTAATTTCGACTGTTTTTTCTAGGAGCTCTTTTTCTATCTCTGTTAGGTTTTTTTCAAGCCCTCTGTAAACAGAAATCTTTTTGTCAACTTCATCCAAAACAAATAAGATAGACCCTTCGGAATTCAGCGATTTATTGAAATCTGAAAGCAGTTGGTCCATTATCTTCATTGTTTTTATTATGCTCTCGGATTCCTTCTTAAAATATGTTGAAACGACGTAAGCCTGTTTTTGGTTCGATTCGTTTAGTCCTGCCATTGCTTGGATTGTTTTACTGTATGCAGAATTAATTTCGCCGAGGGTTTGGCCTAACTTTTGGGGTATTTTGTTGAGGATTTGGTATTTTCTGGCAAACAACTCTTTGGTCATGTTAACTACTGCGTATGTCTTGTCCCCTTTTTCGAAGACGGCTTTATCCAATTCTTTTACATGAAGTTTTAGCTGTGAAATCTGGTAGTTCAGCTCTTGCCATATTTCCGTTAGTTCAGATAAAACAGAAGATATTTTTTGTGAATTTGATTTCTTTAACCAATCAGCCAAAGAATCCATCTTAATCTCTATTTTTTCTGGCTGTGTTTTTTCTACAGGATCTGGCTGTTTTTTGAAAAGTTTGTCTAGAAGGCCCATACACAATTCTCTTTCTTTTTGGATTATAAGGCTTTTTAGAAAAAGGGTGTATATAACCTTTATAAACTGTGCCTACAACCACATAATAGGCGATGAGGACAACGCTCCAGAATGACATAGGGACGAAACCAATCGGTTTCCAACCTTCTATAGCAGTTTGCTGAACTGCTATACTAATGATTTCCGTGATAGCTTCTGAGCCCATTAATGATTATGGAATTTTTGGTTAAACTTGCTAAACTTGGGGAAGAATTGGATAGTTTGAATGCAGATAGTATTAGCACTACAACTTCTCAGGGGGATAAGAATATTGTTAGATATGAGTTGAGAGGATACGACAAAACAAAAGAAACATCAACTAGCTCTGATGGAGATAGTTATCATATCGCAATAAATTTAGATAACAACGACGAATCCAAGAAACCTGAAAGTTACGAACCCGATTACGTTGAAGGGCAACTGGATAGGTTTGCTCCGGGAACATATATTGAAGTTACTAGATTAAACCCGATCTACATGGGAGACGGACTTTTTGGATTCACTTATTTAGGAACAAATAAGGCTTTTGTAAGAGGCGATTTGAAAGGGGAGGCTTTGAAATTGGTGAGAGATCACGAAGTTAGGGGACATCAGATTTTGGGGTTGGAAGAACATGATACAAGAGATGCTACAGGAACCCATATGAGTCATTTTTTACCGTTATACAATGCGATGAGACTGAGAAATTACTAGCCAAAAACACTCTTCTCTTTTATCGCAGAAGGAGAGCCACCTGCATGCCAGCTTAGCCTTGGACGGATCTGGACTGCGAAAATTCGTTCTGAATTGTCGTCGAGGATTATTGCTGACCCTTTGTTTTTTGGGAGGGAGTTTATGTAATCGTGGATATCGTCCATCATATATGTCTGCATTATGCTTCTCAAGGCCTCTAGATCTGATCTGGATGTAAGGCGGTGAGAGATTATCAGATCAGCTTGAGCCAGTACATCTTCATGGAGTTTTCCGGGACGCTGTGTGATTAGGAGGACAGAGATCCCAGGTTCTCTTCCTTCTTTTATTAAAGTGAGCAGGGGGTCTGTCGCTGCAGTGGTTTCAGAGTTTCCAACAAACTGGTGAGCCTCATCAATCATTATCCAGACCATTGGAACTTTTTTCTTGGCTTCGCCTGACATTGTTTCGAACTCTTCTGATTTCCTGGCGATCAGCCTTTCCATGAAAATCCTTCGGGAGAGAAGGCCGACTAAAAGGGAACGCACGTTCCAGCCTCCTGAAACTCTCATGTAATGTGACACATCGATCACAGAAACTGTTCCAGCCTGAAAAAGGGATGAAATAGGAGTCCCTTCTTTTTCAAAGATTCCCCATTCCTGAGCTGCTTCAAACCTGTTTATCAGCGCTTCTTTTACAAGAGGTTCTGTCCTCTTGTCAGAGTCTATGATTTTTATTATATCTGAAAGATCGTATTTGGTCCCGTATTTTAGTTTTGTTTGCTTGATTGCTCGTTCAATTGCTATGCCATGCGAATCGATAGAACTAAAACCAAAAGTTATTATCCAGTCGTCTGAGGAAAGTTCTCCACACGGAAGTGTCAGAGGATAATCAACATCGACCCCAGAATCCTTGTAAGTTTTTGTGTAAGCTTTTGGGACAAAGAGTTTTGCTTCCATTCCCATGGGCTCTAGGATTTTTTTCTCGCCAGGCCGTTTCCAATCCTTTAGGAGCGAGCGCCCTTTCTCATTTGGGTTTTTCATGCTCCAGAAAATTCCCATTGTATCAATCATCAAGACAGAGAGATTTTCTCTCACTTCTTTTGGGAGGAGAGCCATTTCTTCTGCGATGACAGCACCGGAGTAAGAGTTGTGGACTATTATATCGGAAGCAACAAAATTGTGCATTTCCGGAACTGTTATATCACAGACGTTAAAGTCACCTTCCAATTCTTCCATAAAAACTATTTCATCCCAAAATATGTCAGAAGTCGCAATTGTATAGATTACCTCATTATTATCCACTTGGGCAACTTGAATAAGTTTTTGTCGCGAAGGCGCGTAATTTATGCTGGATCTGAATCCTTTTGGAGTAGAATATCCGATTTGTCTGCCGATTTCAGACCAACTCTGCGGCCTGTAGACGTCCCATATTTCTTTAGGTATTGTATCGATATTTGGGTTCCTGATTATATGGGCTGTGGTTTTTAAAAATTCTTCCTGTCTGTTTTTCTTGATCCCATAAAACCCAATCTCAGAGACGAAATTCTTAACCTGCTCCCCGCCTATAACAAGCTCAAACACATCGAAAATCTTTCCATTTAGTTTGGTTTTTTTATCCCTGAGTTTTGATATTATTCCAAATCTGAGAAGAAGGTGCTGGACGCTTCTGATCAAAGAACCTGATCCAGAGCTGTACGAAATCTCCCATTGTATTCTATCGCCTCTAGCAATCTTATAGATGCTCCCATCACAACTGAAAAGCCTGTTCAGGAATAGGGAAACCTTTGGTTTTGGAAACTGGAATACACAATCTGGCATGGTTTTCTTGACAGATAAACTTCCATAACAACCTACTTCAGTTAGCCATTTTTGCATGCTGTTTTTTGATGTGATACACCTACTACCTTTTTTAAAGTTCCCGTTTTCATCAAATCGTAATCCTGATATATCCACGATTTTCTTTTTCTGAGAAACCCCATAAGAGCCCTTCCTATACAACAATGCTCTAAGATTGGGATCAAAAGCCTCTACGCTCTGCTTGAAGTCCTCGGCTATTTCTGGGTCATTGTTTGTAAACCTCACAAGATCATTTTTGAGATGGCCTTCAGCTATCAGATATGCAAGGAGTTTTATTTTATGCTCATCCATTTCCTGGCTTCCAAAGCTCTCTACTTTCCTCGGGGTCGCTATCCTACTTCCTATAGTGAGATCTTTTACGGGAACCCATCCTTTGATGGTAAGCAATGGGTGTTCGTGAGTTAATTTTATTTGCCTCCCGCTTCGAGTTTTGATGTGAAGAAGCTTATTTACTTTTCGTTTAAAGAATTCAGATTTTTCCAATGGGTTTATTTTAAGTTTCTGATCCAATCCCATGACCTTTCTTGAATCACTCTCCAAGTCTTTTATCGGGACAATAGATCCGTCCTCTAATATGATTGGCGTATTTTCCTCGACACATTTTCCTGTGCCCCTTTTTCCAACAACTAAAACAACATGAGGCTTTGTGACATCCATCAAAACGGCATTAGTGAGCTTGGATTCCTCGCCTTCTCCAACTATGTGCATCCCTATAAAAGCGGTGCCTGACTCTCCAAACTTCTTGAGGTCGTCCTGATCTCTACCGACTATAATGTTTTCGAGGAGGGGCATGGTTTATATATTGTGTTTCCTAATATATAATTGATTTATGGCATTGGTTGATGAGCTGCTAAAAAATAAGGAAGAGTTTTTTTTTAAAGTGTTGCAGTTCATGGAAGGGAAAGAAGCTTCCACAAAGATAAATCTGGACGATATAAAATTCAGGATTGCCAATCTGGAAGTTAAATTAAAAGGCGAGATAGAGGTTTCTGTTATGAAGCTCCCTGGCCAAGGCAAGAAAAAGAAGATTAAACTTTTAGGAAAAGGTTAGTTTTTAGAAGGTTTTTTGGTGCAGCTGATTCAGCTGGAAACCGATCTGAATCGGTTTCGTCCCTTTATCTAAAAAGGTGCTTATAATCGCTTTTATATCTATTATCCAAATATTATCATGATAACTCTAACAGAGATTTTGAAATCGTTTGAGGGGAAGGCTGCCTTTACAGTAAATATTAAGAACAAGGAAGCTGCTGTAATTTCGATTGAAGGGAAGAGCGTAGTTGCGGATGTCAAGGATCCGTTTGCTTTTATGGATTTTGGATTATTCCATGATCTGATGAAAAAGAAGAATAAACAAGAAGGCACTTTACAAAGGCTGAGGGACGCTGGCTTTACTGTTTCGTTGAAGTATAAAGGATTTAAGATTGATTTGGTTTAATTCTATATGGGCTGCCTGAAATGTACTGGCTGTAAGAACGAATTTCCTCTTGATGAAAAGATCTGGAAATGTAAAAAATGCGGCGGACTTCTTGATATAGAATTCGAAGCTAAGTTTCCGAAAAGGAAAATAGGATCCAGAAAGCCAACAATGTGGAGATATTTGGAAGCTATACCAGTAAGCAAAGACAGCATTATTTCTTTCGGAGAAGGTTTCACGCCGTTGGTTGAAGTTGAGTTTGAAGGGAAAAAGATTTTGATAAAACAAGATCATCTCTTTCCTACAGGTTCTTACAAGGATAGAGGTGCCTCTATACTAATGAGCAAAGCTCGCGAGATTGGGATAAAAAGGGTTGTTGAAGATTCTTCTGGAAATGCAGGATGCGCCATTGCCGCTTACTCTGCTAACGCTGGAATAGATTGTGAGATTTTTGTTCCAGAAGATACAGCTTCAGGGAAACTAGCCCAGATACAATATTATGGAGCGAAGCTGAATAGAGTTCCTGGATCAAGAGAAGATACAGCCAGAGCTGTTCTCGAAGCAGCAAAAAGAGATTATTATGCAAGCCATTCGTGGAATCCGTTCTTTTTCCACGGGACTAAAACATTTGCTTTTGAGGTATGTGAACAGTTGGGATGGAAAGCGCCGGATACTGTTGTGGTTCCTGCAGGAAATGGGACTTTGCTTTTAGGCGTGTATATAGGATTTGATGAGTTGATGCGAGCAGATGTTATTGATAAGGTTCCTAAGATTATCGGGGTTCAAACAGAAAGCTGTCCGCCTCTTTACAAAGCTTTCAAAGAAAATTTGGGAGAGATACCTAAGATACAGAAAAAAGACGGTTTGGCAGAAGGTATAGCAATAGCAGAACCTGTCAGAGGAAAACAAATTTTAGAGGCTATCAGAAAAACCAGAGGGGATTTTATAGCAGTTCCTGAAAACGAAATCGGTTATTCTTTAAAAGAAGTTTGTAAGAGGGGGTTTTACATAGAACCTACTTCAGCAGCTACGATAGCTGGACTCAGAAGATATCTGCAGAACTCGGACAAAGACGAAGTTGTTGTTTCTGTTTTTACAGGGCATGGATTGAAGACTACTGAGAAGATGTTGAAACTGCTTGAGCATTAATTATGAATACTCTTGAAAATGTCTTGAAAATTCTGGATCAGAAGAAGATAGAATATAAAAAATCTGAGCACGAAGCTGTCAGGACTAGCGAGGAGGCTGCGAAACTGAGAGGCGTTGATTTGAAAACAGGGGTAAAGGCGATGCTATTGAAATCATCGGAAGGGAGATTTATTATGGTTCTTATAGAAGCTGATAAAAGGGTGGATTTGAAAAAGATCTCTGAGATGGAAGAGACAAAGAAACTGCGGTTTGCAACAATGGAGGAGGTTTCAGAGGAAACTGGATGCGAACCTGGAGGCGTGCCCCCTTTCGGATACACTAAAAACGGGGAGCCGAATAAAATCAGGACTTATCTTGATAAGAATGTTTTGAATAATAAAGAGGTTAATTTTAATGCTGGCGACAGAAAAGTTTCTGTTTCAATGAAAGGCGCTGATTTGGATAAGGTTGTGGATTATATCCCTTTCTGTTCCTGAAAATCTAATGCAGACCCCGAATTAATATGCGGGCTTCACGTCTTGCTTTTAGCTCTGGAAATAAAAAGTGTCTGTATCCTCAAGATGCTTCAGGAATTTGCATGATTTCAGGAAAACGAGAGCCTGATCTTCTGCGAACTTGAATTTCTCTGAGACAGATTTGGATGTTATCATTTCCCTGCCCATTACTTTTTCTTTTACTAAAGAACTTAAAAGAGTTTTCAGGTTATCTGGGGCTTTTTTTGAGTCCACCCAGAAAGAGAATAAAGGTGTAATCGGCTTTTCGTCCATGTAGATCAGATGTTTGGTTGGCTCTATCAAAAATAAAGAGGCGTTTTGCCTGTTGAAACTGTCAACGAATTCTAGGGCGCTGACATCGACTTCGTTGGCTATTAAAACTAGGATGTAATAGAGGTTTTCTTCGTTCTTTATTTTAGAGAGCAGGAAATCCAGGTCTTCTGCATTTTTCCCGTGGAATGGCATAACCAGTATTTTTAATCTCGGTTTTTTGAAGATGAAATTTCCAGAAGAGACTGTTATTTCAAGGAAGTCTTTTTTGCTAGACAGATTTGGTTTCGCGTTTTCTATCCACCCTTTTGGTGTCCAGTCTGGCGTCCATGCGGAGAGCCGCTGTTTCAAAAATTCAGTGTAGTTTTTTGTTAGGTTTTCTATTATAGTATCATCTTGGTTGGTTAGGATATCTGAACTTTTCTCCAAAGCCGGCTCTTCTGGCTTGAAAAATGTTTTTTCTTTTTCGTCTTTTTCTTTTCCTAGGGGGATCTCAGAATGGTCTAAACAATAACGCTTTTCCTCAGCTGACCAGCAGGATTCGCAGACCATCTTTTCGCATTCCTTGTGGCTGCATTTGCCTGCGAACTCTGTCCTATCGAACACTTTTGAATTGCATCTGGAGCAAAATTCTTTTTCTGCTAGGATTCTGTCTATCTCTTCCTGGGCTTTTTTCTCCTTTTGTTCCAGTTCTTCTTTCAGCTGTTTTCTTTCCTCCTGTATTTCTTTGTGGAGGTTTTGGTTGTCCATATCATTTCTTTAATTTCACTATTTCTGATCTTTCTAAAAATATTGCTCTCGAGTCATTTAATACTTTTCTGAGGTTCTCTACTTTCGCTGGGAAGTTCCCTTGGTCAGAATTCAGTATTTGGGAGTGCATCTGGGATGCCAATCTTTTCATCATGTCGATATTATTTAATAACAGGGCGTCAGCTTTTAGGATCTTTTCTAATGAACTCTCTGCGTCAGGGAATTTCCAGAAATTCAGGCTTTGGATTTCCGTGATCCCCAGATCAATATCATCCCTTATTCTCTTAAGGCTTTCGACTGCCTTGGATGTTTCCTTATGGGCTATTGACATCAGATCTGTGAGCACGGTTTTAATTTCCCTTAACTCGAAGATCAGGAGGTCTCTGAGTTTTTTGTCTGTGTCTACTGCTTTCCTGTCTTTATAGTCGTAGGTGCCAAGGATCCTCTGCATATTCTGCGCTTCTCTTGCATACTTTGACTGCACTTTATCCCATTCAGACATAACACAAATTTATTGGAGGCCTAAATCCTTTTTGATGGATTTTCTCTCTATTTTCTGCTTGTCCATTATTTCTTTTAATTTGAGGGCCTCGAGAGCTTCTTCGCTGTCTTCAGCAGACTCTTTTTTTCTGATATCTAACTTAACTTCGTTTTCCAGGGACTCTTTTTCTAATTTGGATTTTACTTCTTCTTTCGTAGGTTCAGTTTTTGCTTTTATCTTTTCTATTTCTTTTTCCCTGATAACCTGTTTTATTTTTTCTTTGTGCTCTGTTTCCTTTTCTTTTTCGTTAAGCCGGACAGTGCTTGCTTTCTTGAGGTGCTGCTTGTAATCTTCTGGGAAGTTCCAGATGATTGAAAGCGTGATTAGCTCAATGCCCCACATTTCAAGAAGTTTTTTCAATTCTGTTTCGAAAGAGATCTGGATTTCATCCACAACTTTTCTGTTTCCGTAGAGATCGGATATTTTTGTTTCCCTGACTACAGGGGATAAAACTCTAGAAATCAGCTGATTGTATAATTCGGAATAAAGATCGTCGGTTGTGAGAACCATTCTTTCGGCCATGAGATTTCTTGCAAGCTTTTCTGCAAGATAGATGTCAAACCTTATTTCTATGTCAGAAGAAACTGTGTTATCGTCTGAGGTTAAGAGGGATTCAACTGTTTTCTTGAGTGTCCGCGTGGCTGTATCAACTAATACAACATCAGTGAAATCCTTTATTGCGTGCTTGCCTGGGCCTAGTTCCTCAGAAATTGCGCCGTTCCTTCGGACTAAGGCCAGCTCTTCATTATCCAAAGATATTTCCTTGTGTAGAAAGCCAGGTATTTCGTCTTTTGTTATGACCTGGGAGATCACATATTCTGGTTTGCCCCATTTTTTCATGTTATCAACCTCTTGTGTATAATTAGTTGGTTGGAAGTTTTAAATTAGGAAAAGTATAACAATGTTATATAATAACTTATAGACTAGTCCCAAATACTGTTATGATCGTCAAGAAATTCCTCCACTCATGCATCTTGCTCGAAGAGGGCGGGAAGAAACTGCTGATAGATCCCGGCTGGTTCTGTTTTATTGAGAATAAGATTAAACCAGAAGACATTGGAGCCGTAGATGTGATATTGCTTACGCACAGGCATCCAGACCATTTTTATCCTGAAGCCCTGAAATATTTTGTTTCGCACGGGGCGGGAATAATCACAAACCCCGAGATCTCTGAACTTTTGAAAAAAGAAGGGATTGATTCTGAGATCATCAGTTCAGGTGAAATAAAAAATCTCGATAACTTTATCATTCAGGCTTTTGATGCGCCTCATGGATGCCTCCCTACAGAAGTTCCGCACAATTTAGCTTTTCTAATAAACAATAAAGTTCTGCACCCAGGAGATTCTTTTGAAGTGAGAGGCTTGGAGAAAACCGAAATTTTATTACTTCCAATATTTGGGCCTTGGGCAACTCTTACAGACTCTTTAGAATTCGCAAAGAAACTAAAGCCAAAAATTGCTGTCCCTATACATGACGCAACAATAAAGGATTTTATGCTGGAAAGAATGTATAACAATGTCTACAAGCCGTTTTTAGAGAAAAATAAGATAGGGTTCAGGCCTTTAGCTCTTGGGGAACTTTTAGACATCTGATTTTTGTATAACAGAATCTTTTATCTTCAGGCTTCCAGCCCCTTTTTCCGAACCTATCTGCGACCTCTGCACAATAGAATCTATTATTTTTATTACCTGGTTGATTTCGATTTTTTCGACCTCTTTCGCAGAACTCAATACCATAGAGGAGTATGAGACTATTTCAGACACCGCATCCAACATTTTTTGGGCCTCTTCTTTTTTATTAGAATAAAGCTTAAAGAAAACGTTAACAAGATTATTCTCTTGTCTGACGCAGATTGTTAGTAGGTAAAGATTATCTAAATTTATTCCAGAAAACAGGAACAGCTTCTCTTCTTCGAACTCCCTAGAAGCAATTAAAGCCATTGGTTCACATGCATCCAAGACATGAGATACAAGATGATCTGCAGAGATGTGAGATAAGGTGAAGCCTTTTTCAATAGAGATATAAGATTTTGTGAGCGTTATATATTCGTGTTCAGATATGGGGTAAGGAGATAAATTAAGTTTGGATGTTTTAATTCCAATACTTTTCAGGTGATTCCCGATGCCTGGTATATTTTCTGTAACAGGCTGCTCAAGAATTTCTCTAAGAGTAATAGGACTCGATAGCTCCTCATATTTATTTCCAAATTCGTCTGAATATTTTGCTTTTATATCAAGTATTCTTGATTCACCGATAACCAGAGGGACTATAGAGAAAACACAACCTTTTTCTTCCCCAGGAGAGATTTTTTCAAAATGTGTTTTTGTTTCGGGCTTAATCTTCAAACTATCCGGAAATTTTGCAGAGAACTCAACGTGTTTTAGTCCTGTTATAGAATTGTTTTTTAACAGGATAATGAAATCAGCTGGTTTGTTCAGCCTGAAAGGCGAATTGCACAAAGCGTGAAAATACACTTTGGGTTTTGCTTTGACAGTTTCAGGATCTATGTCCTGCTCAAAAGAATCCCCATATACATTTTCCCACCTGATTTTTCTGTAGCCAGGCTTTAGAAAACCGACAGTAGCTGTCATTTTAAAACTCGAAGTTTTTTGTTGGTTTGGCAGAAGCTCTTCTAGACTTTCTAGAATATTATTTTTACTGTCAAGAATTGCGACATTTTTTAGAACCTCCTGATTATTGTTTTCTATTGTGAGGTTAAATTCGGCTTGATCGCCTTCGATTAATTCTTTTTTACTCACAGATTCAATTACAAGAGGATGGGATATCTTCTTTTTCAGCCTTTCGATTTCCTGGGTTATTTGATCGTCTGTAGCTAACTCCAGCGACTTTTTGTAATATCGTATTGCGGTGTAAATCTCGCCTTGAATTTCAGATGCTCGGGCAGCTAAATTATAGGACCACTGAGCTGCATAGATGTTTTTCTCTTTTAATAAGAGGTCTGCTGATTTCAGGGCGCTTCCAACTGAATTTGAATACTCTTGTTTTTTGAAATAGAGTTCTGCAAGAGCTTTGTAGTGCCAGCCTGAAGTGTGGAATTTATTTTCTTTTGAACTGTACTCTCCAGCAAGCTGCGTGTATTTTATTGCTTCGTCTAGCAGCCCTTTATCCTCTGCTAATTTAGCTAAAGCTTGATAAGAAAAAGAAGCTGAGAAATGATCATTTTTCGCCAATTGCTTTTCTATTTTAGAGAGGATGTGTTTTACTTGATCTGGATAGCTTTCAGAGAATAGTGACATGATTATAGTTAATAGAAAGATTTAAGAAAAGCTTGAATAAATCCAGACTTTAGGAATTTAGCGATTATACTAACACTTTCAACTTCTTAGCAGAAAGTGCTTGGAGTATTTTCGTTCCCAGATCAGAATTCTTTTTGATTGAGATTTTACCATCTTTTCCGACCATCGGTGAAAGCAAAAACTCGTCGCCATAGTAGATGTCAACCTGATTCCCTGTCAAACTTGGCTGGACAAGAAGGTTGAAGCGGCCGCCTGTTTCTTCATATACAAAGCTTATCGGCTGCTTGAAAGTTTTCTCTTTCGGCTCCACGTTGATGTGGATGCCCCCGAGAGCCCTCTCGACAATTTCTATGTTCGAGCCGCCTTTGCCTATAAGGGATGCGATAGCATCATTTCTGACTCGCACAATAACTTCGTTGTCAGATATAACTTCGACCTCAGGATCCCTGTCATACTTTCTTATTTCATGCTTGATGACCTCTTTTGCGAGATTTTTTACTGCAGATTTTGTTTGCGCTATTTCGCCTATCGGGATTACGACATTTTCTTCACCATAGCTATATATTTCGTATTCAGCTTTTTTTGTCTCGAAATCGCGTATCTCTACTACAGGCCTTGCCAAGTCTGCTTCTGTCATTCCATGCGGAACTTTTACAGTCAGTCCAATCTCGTAAACTTTTTCTATTTTCCCGTCTTTGATGTAAATTACAACATCTATTACATGCGGTATTACACCTAATTCAATCCTTCCAATAAACCTTTGTATAGCGCTTATTGGGTCAGTTGCGTGCATTACACCAACCATTCCGACACCAGCCAATCGCATATCCGCGAATACTTTGAAATCCCTTGTTTTCCTGATTTCATCAAAAATTGTGTAGTCTGGCCTGACTAACAAAAGTATCTCGGCTGTTTTTTCCCAGTCGCCATCTAAAGGCGCATACTGGGTGACCTCTTTTCCGACCTGAAGGTCTCTTGGCTGCTCGAATGTCTTGACTATTTTGCTTTTGGAGACGAGCATGTCAGCAACTGAAGCTGCGAAAGTTGACTTGCCAGATCCCGGAGGGCCTGCTATAAGGACGCCGACAGACTGGTCTGCTAACATTTGTTCCAATTTTTGATGTAACTTATAGTCTGCGAGATTTACCTTTGCGATTGGACGCACGGCTGTGACTTCTACAGCATCTGAGAATGGCGGACGGGCTATAGAAATTCTAAAGTTCCCAAGCTGTATTATCAAAGATCCGTAAGAACTCATTTCTATAAACGCGTCTTTCTGTGTCCTTGCTTTAAGAGCTATCTGGTCTGTGAGAGCGCGCATTTCCTGTTCTGTCATTGGCTCTTCTCTCAATTTTACCAATTTCATTGCCCCTGGCTTCCCTTTTTTTGCCATCGGGACAACGTCTTCCTTTAGATGGACAGATTGTGTGTCTTCTGTGAAAAAATCTTCTAGCCTTAGTTTCTCTTCTCTTAGGGGGACTGGACTATATTCAACTGAGATGCCCTCGACCTCTGCTATAAGGGCTTGCACGTAATCAGAAGTCATCAAGACTGCTTTCTCTTTTGCAGCTGTATCCCTTATCAAAGCGTCTATCCTGCCTTTTTTGGCTAACTGGATCTCTTCCATTGTCGGACGCCTGCCTGTGAAAACAATTGTTATGCCCTTTTCTTTTCCAAGTTCTCTTATCCTTTTTATTTCCTGGAGTCCTTCGAAACCGATGTCGCGGCTTCGGCTGGCCTGGGCTTGTAGCTCATCGAGAACCATCACAGGGATCACTATTCTAGTGTCTTTGAACTTCCCTTCTTTGAGAAGCTTTGATATTTTTCCCTGTATCAAAATAGAAGTATCTGGAACTATTGATCTTGGCTTTTTATCATCTTTCCCCAGACTTTCCTCGACTATCTTTTCTATCTCTTTCATCTCTTTTTTCAATTTTTGCTGGTCTTCTTTTTTAGAAGCATCGCTTTCGTTTATTTTTATTTTACTTTCTTCTACTGTTTCAGTAGTATTTTCATTTTTCATATTTTTCGTTCCTTTTTTAAAATATAGAGTCTTATTACAGTAAACGAACAGAAGTAGACTGCAGTTCTAATCTGATAACCTTTACTTGAGCTAACTTGTAGCTTATTATCGATTCTATTTGCGTAGATATAGTAATAACGGATATATAAAGATTGGCTAAAAATATAACAGTGTTATTCAGGCAGGTGTTTTCTCCTATGGGCATCAACAACATCAGATGGGTCCAAAGAACCTATTCTTTCGTATTGTTCACGTAATCCTAGATCAGCAGCTGCATTTTCTAATTCAAAACTGTCCAATCTTCCGTTTCTGTCTGAATCGTAGGACCTTAAAATTATCTCAGCTCTCCTTTTAGTGATGCTATTTGTGTTTATGTAGCAGACAGAACCAAGCATAGCCAAACCTATACCAAGAACAGCAGCGTAAGACCTGTAATTAGTTCGCCTATCTCGCGTAGAAAGGCCTGCCAAAGCATTTGGGTTTACCATACACAATAAGAAAGCCGGAATTTATAAAGGTTTGTTTTAACCACTTTGAAGAAATTAATTAATGCTTGAATATAACAGTGTTATATCTACTTCTCCACCAGCTGAAAACTAGCCTCCCCGCCTGACTTGCTGATCTCACCCGTGATGCTCTCTGCCTCAGCTGTCATTTTGCTTTTTAGCTCTTTGTAATTCTTCCCTGTCCCTACAAGCATGTAATTGGGAGCGGATATGTACTTTACCTCGTAACCTTTAACAGCCGAAAGTGTCTTCTTTATCACCTCGACGCCATTTTCTTTGTAAGAAATTAATTTCAAAGCCACTCTAAGTTCATGAATTTTCTGGGAAGCGTTTTTCTCGATGAAAACTAGTATTTCTGACTTCCATTTTTCAGGCAGTTCCCTTTTCCTGAAAATCTCCTGGTTTTCCTCAGCCATTTTAAAGGCTTTTGTCAGCGAACCAAACTCGTTTTGCAAAGTATAGCCTACTTCTGCATAAGCTTGGTCTAGCGTTTTATTCAAATTCTTTGCTATGAGCTCTAAAACTTTTTCAGATTTCTTTTCCCTCTTAAATTCGTTTAATTTCCTGTCGCCTTCTTCCTTGCTGAGCCTTTTTGCAGAGAGTATAATTGTATTTGTCCTTCTGTCAACATCCATTACTTTACAAACTATGTATTGCCCTTCTTTCAAGAACTCGCGGATGTCACGAACCCACCTTTTGGCTACTTCAGATGCGTGGATGAGCCCGATTGTTTTGTATTCTATAACATCGCAGGAAGCAGAATGCTGGTCGATTTTCGTGACTCTGCAAATAACCAGATCATGCCTTTTCGGATAATTTCCATCGCTCATAAGTATGATTTAGAATATGCTTCTTAGTGTGAATGCCTTGATCAGTCTACTAAGAAACTTTGGCAGATATAATTTCAGCTTTGATATTAGCTTTCGCTGCCCTCGGTTCTGCCAGAACTTCATTGCAAACCAAGCATTTAACAAGAGTGGATGGCCTACTAAAAATTACCTGTTCGTTCTTGCACTTGCATTTTACTTTTAGGAATTCGTTCGCCATCTTAAAACCTCCAGCGGGTTTTAAGGAATCCAGCAACCACTGGAAACCTTCTTCTATTTTCTAAAAATCTTATTGCAATTCGTATTTCTTTGCTCTAAATCCTTTTCTAAGATGCTGTTTCTTGCAGACACTGCAAAGATAACTGAGATTCAATTTCTTTGTTGGCTTGCCCTCGCCTTTTGGGTTAGGCCTTGGAAAACCGCCATAACCAGCCATCTTTCTTTCGAACCTTCTTTGCGACTGGGACTCTGGACGCTTGCTGCTTCTAGCCCTTTTCTTGACTATCTTTACTGTGTGCTCTGTATGCTTCCTGCACTTAGGGCAATAGGTCCTTACTAGTTTTGGCGCTTTCATAATCTGCTTATTCTATTCCCAGATTTAGAATATTAGGTTTAAATAAGTCTCTGCTACGCTTTAACTGGTTGAGTGCCCTCTATCCTCTCAGAAATACCCTTCTTTACTAAAAGTTCAGCTATCGGTTTTGGGACAGTAGCCATATCCCCTGACTTGAACGGCCCATACTTCTTCATATTAGTGCCAACAAATTCTTCTACATCCTGGAAAAATACCAAAAATTCCTCCTTCTCTTTTATGTCCATCTGCTTCTCAACTTTTTGGCGGAAGGATTTGATGACATTCACTAAACTGTTAAAAAGTTCCTGTTCTTCGAGAGTCAGATTATCCAGAGTAACATTAGCCTTCACTGCGTTTATTGCCGAGTTGATTATTTTCTTCTCCCTGAGGTCTATAATATCCTGCAGCCTTCTTCGCGCAGACTCCAATTTCCATTCCTCCTCTGCAACTTTTGCTTTCTTATCCAGATAATTCAAAGCTTCGACAAAAAAATCTTCTGGAATAGCGGTTAGTCTCCCTGTCGCTTTTTCCTCGTCTAAAATTTTTCTGATAGATTCGTAAGTTAGCATATTTTAGATCACCTTAAACTGAGTAAACTATCTGGTGGGTCACTCAGACCTCTTGATGAAGCTCTCATTACTTGAGATAAAGTTAGTTGACTATCCAGTCTAAATCCGCGAGCACTGGTTAAGACCTTCCCCATCTCCCTATCAAATTCTCTAGAACCAGGCTCGTATACTCTAGGGATACAAATTACTCTTTCCTCTGACGAGTCCACAAGACCTTTTTTCCGTTGTACCGTCACTTTAATTAATCTACTGTCTATTCCAAAATCCATTTCCCTAGACTCATATGGATGTATTTCGTCTTGAACTGGTTCTACGACTATCAATGATGTTGAGCAATACTGATTCGGAACTTTTCCTTTTAGGGGTGTTCGAATAAGAACTTCTACACGTCTCTTTGTTCCGCGTTCTTTTAGAATACCGTTATAAGAAAGATCTAGATAAGTTTCCTTCCCCCCATCAGGCCGTTTAGGAGAAATCATATATCTTAAACTGAACTCTTGGCCCAACTTATCAGTAAAATCTTTTGAGACCACGCTAGTTGGATTTGTATGAGGATTGCCATCCAAATAGGATAAAAAGGCATTCAGAACAAGACCGGAATTGAGTTTTATCCCCTCTACTCCATGAGGAGCATAAATGCTATTTTCGGCGACAATAACCCCATTCACATTAGATTTTCCAAATCTTTTTCTTATTTCATCGCCATTATCTTTTCTATGCAATGTTACGTAAACAAGACCACAAGATAACGTATGCTCCCTAAAGAACAAGCGTCTTCCTTCTGAAACAAACTCAACATCCAGATTTCTCTCAGATTTGGCTGAATAATCAATAGTTGGACGTAATGCCATATTCTTCCTGCTATTGATGTAGAAATAACCTTTAAATTATAAACTTCCTCCAGAATTCCAGCTCTCTATCCTTTCAAATTTCTTTTTGCCTGGTTTTCTGGCCAATCTGGGGGCCTTGGGCTTGTATGAACTCATTATCTTTACAGGATAGTTAATTGGGTTTTTCAGAAGTATTTTCGGCTGGCCGCAGATTCTGTCAGGCTTGCAGACAGTATCATACCAGCCAACAGATTTCTCTGATGGACAGTTAGGCGGTGGAAGCGTTTTATCTTTATTCAAATGCCATCTCAGCTGGCTCCTGATATAGGATTCTGGGAGCGGGGGAGAATTTTTCTGGTTCCATTCATTTATGTATTTCTCTACATCTTGCTCTGTCCATTTGGCTGCTTTCAGGAAGTTTATCAGGATAAAGACCCCTCTTTTCCTTCCGTCAGCAACCCCAGCTGAGATGTTCTTTATGCACGGAGGGAAGATATCCTGCTTTATCGAGGATGTGATCTCAACTCTCCTGCTCTCCTTTATTTTCTCTGACTTTTCTGTTTTATTATAAAAATCTAATGTCTCTCCGATAAGGAGGTCTAACTCGCCTTCTTCTCCTGTATCCAAAAACCCTACAGTAGCATCGATTTTTTCTGGCACAGCATCCTCTTGCCTGAACTCCTCTAAGTCCTCTAGATTAACAGGAAGTGAAACCCAAAATTTTTTCATGTTCAGTGAATACGGCAGCCTGAAAAGATGCCTTGCAGACAACAAGATAGGATCAATATCTACAATTTCAAAAGGATTTACCCCATCGCGTGTCATTATTTTTCCGAGAGGCTTTGAAGCCTGCTGTGCTAGTTCCTCAGGACTGTATTTCTTCAGCAAGGCTTTTTCTAAATCATCTTTAACCCTGGTTTTGAGGAAAGAAGCAACCTTTCTCGCAAGATCTGGGAACTGGTTTACAGTGGATTTATAATCTATTTTCTTGGGTAGAGATTTCCAACTCAGACCTAAATGGAATCCAGTTCCCCCTGTAAATTTTATTGAGAGATTATGGACGCCAAATTTTTTCAGCTCTTTAGCTATTACCAAAGCTGCAATCTTTCCGTGATCGAACAGATCGCAATCCAAATCAAGAACAATATCCCATCCAACTCTGAGATCATTATAATTCCCTTCTTTTATAGAAGATGGGTTTGACCAGTGCTCTAAAGATCCGTGAAGCTCTATCACGCCAGATTTTGCCATTGTTGTTATATCTGTGGGAAATATGAGCGTGCCCGGCCTTTTGCTGAAAGCGCCTGTTTCATAAACTCCTGCAACCTCCCTGTTTGCAGAGACCTTGAGAAGCGCCTGCTGGATGTCTGGCCTGGAATAATAATCAAGAACCTGCTGCCTGTCCATATGTTCTCATTTACTCTTAGATTTATAAACAAGAATAAGTTATTGGATCACGTGAGTGTTTCGGCTTCCAGAAAACTGTTCTTTTTCAATGCACTTTGTTTTTCCTACACAAACTTTCATAATTAGCTATACTTCTCAATTATCTTTAAGCTTCTTTCCAATTCATCTATCGATTCGAGCATGCTCTCTTTTAGGAGCAATGGCAACTTCTTATTTTTCCCTAGGAACGCTTTACATTTTTTCAAAAATCCTTCTTCAACATAAACAGACGGGAACAGGTTGTCAAAGAAGTCCTCTGCATATTTCCTGTTCTTCTTTTCGAAAATCTCCAATATTTCTTTGAAAAAAGAATCGGAAAATTTCCTGAGGCCTTCTTTCTGCTTCCTGGAAAAGAACCTTGACATCCCAGTTCTCAGATAATCCAAAGAATATCCTTCACCTTTCACAAAAAGGTTCCAGTGCTCCTTCTTCTTTTCCGCTTTTGCAACTTTAGCTGCAAAAGCCTCTTTCTGGCCTTTATCGCTGCTATCTTTTTTTAACTCATTCTCTATCAGTAAATCTGTTTTAGGGTGACCGAAAACAGCAAGCCTATTTATGGACGCCCATCTCTGCTCTTGGTTAAATGGGAAATCTTTTATTTTCAACTTATTCTCTAAAAGTTCCACTACACGTTCGGGATTTTTGCAGCCTCCTATACAAGAAGAAAGCAGATTAAACCAAACGTCTTTTAGCTCCCTGTCCATATTTTTTTGTATATTCTCTAGTGCAAAGCTGTAGATTTTTTCGCAGTAAGTGAAGTAGTCTTCATCCTTCAAATAAGAGCCCAGTATCCCAGAAGCTCTGTTGAAAAGGGATTCGAGGATAAAGAGATTTTTTTCTTCAGGCGCTTTTTCTATAACAAGCTGTAAATATTTTTTCGGATCAAGAAAGGCATCCCTGACGCTCTGCCAAAGCGAACCATAGACCATCTGCCTTGAAAGGTCGTCCTGTATTTTCTGTATATTTTTTAGGGCATAGTTGACAGAACCTTCGTTGAGCCTTTCCTTCACATAATCATGGTCATTGTAATTCAATAATACAATATCAGGCTTCTCAGTTTTAGGGTCAACTTCTGTTAATACTCCTTTGTACTCGACAGAAAGCTCCTTTTGAACCCTTCCGTCTTTCAGAAAAGCTATCTGACACCTATGCTCCCTAAGAAGGTTGTTTTTTAGCGAAGGATTTTGGACTATCCCAAGAGACTCCACTCGATTCCCTTCTGTCCTTATCATATATTCTATTGTATTCACTCCCGTAGTCTCAAGCCACATCTTTGCCCAGTTATCAAGGGATTTGCCACTCGATTTTTCCATGCACCCAAGAAAATCTTTGAGTGATGTATTTGACCACTGGTATTTTTTGAAGTAAATCGAAAGCCCTTTTTTGAAAGCCTCCTCGCCAATAAAAAACATCAGTTGTTTGAGCACAGCAGCGCCTTTAGAATAGCTGATCCCATCGAAATTGCTGAAAGCCACATCAGTATCAGGCGCGTCAGCTGCTATTGGATGGGTTGTGACCCATTGATCTTCCACATACGCCCATGCCTTCCTCGCATAAAAGCTCTGCCATCCTTCTTTAAACTCTGTTGCTTGAACCAAGCCCAGGTAAGACAAGAAATCTGCAAAGCTCTCGTTCAACCAGAGATCGTCCCACCATTTCATTGTCACAAGGTCGCCAAACCACATGTGCACCATCTCATGCAAAACAACATCGGCGAGAGTCGAACGCTCTGTCCTTCTTGGCTCATATCTGAACAGAAACCTTTCAGTGAACGTCACAGCGCCTACGTTCTCCATCGCACCGTGGTTGAACTCCGGAACAAATATTTGGTCGTACTTCTCAAAAGGGTATGGGAAATCAAAAAACTTCTGGTAAAATTCAAGGCCTTGCTTCGTGAAAGTGAACATGTCCTTATCTCTCAGGTATTTCTTCATTGATTGCCTGCAAAATAGTCTGAGAGGTATTTTGCCTGATTTGTTCTGGACAGAGTGGAATTCTCCAACACTTAAGTGAAATAGATAAGTACTGAATCTAGGAGTTTGCTTGAAAAAAGTTGTTTTAAAATCGTTTTTATTCTCTACTTTTTCTTCCAGTGTGTTGGAAATCAAAGTCCATTCTTTTGGGGCCGTGACAGTCAATTTGTATGTGGCTTTGATATCCGGCTGGTCAAAGCATGGGAACAGCCTGTGCGCATCGTAAGGCTCAAATTGCGTGTAGATATATTCTCTCTTGTCTTCAGGGTCTGTGAAATGGTGGAACCCTGTGCCTGTTTTATCGTATTCGTTTTCGTACTCAACTTCAATTTTGTTTTCTCCCTTTTTCAGCTGAGATTTATTTATGATTAACGCAAAGCCTTCCTGTTTAAAATCAGATTTTTTATTGTTTACCCTCAGTATTTTGACATTTCCAATAAAATCTATTTTCAAATCGTCTTTAATATTTTTCAAAATAAAGTTGAGCTCGCATTTGCCTGAATAGGCCTTGCTGTTCTTTTTCAGGGAGACCTGTATTTTATAACTGACATCGCTTATCGCGGATGTCCTTTTTTCTGCAAACTTTCTTGTCAGGATGTCTTCTGCCATATTTACTCTAGACCAGCTCGTGCTCCCAGATATTAAGGTTGAGCCTGTGGTTGTTAGAAATGAAGCCTTTGGTCAGCGGGGTCGAGATATAATCAACAGTAGTTTTTACAAAAATCTTTTTTCTTGCTAAAAAGTTTATCATGCCTAGCGTGTCCCTGTCAGAGAAAACATGTATCTGGCCGTGTTTTTTTATTATTTTATCTGTTTTTGTTTTTTTATCGAAAACCAAATCGAACTTTATGCCACAACAGTCATCGGCTTTCTTCAGCCTCAGCCCATAGCCTTTCCTATCAGCGAGCAACTGGGTCACCACGTGCACAGCCTTTTGAGTGAGGTCTATCATAATATTACTTCTCCAACTGGTCTAGTATTCCTACAATTTCGTCGAATTTGCTGAACCTGATAACATTGCTTCCCTTGACATTCCTGTTCCAAGGCCTGTCTTTGAGCAGAAGTATTTTGTTTCCGTCTAGGCTCTGATGCAAATTCGGATTATCTTCTATATAAATGTCATAATCGAGTTCATGCTTATTCGAATGTATAATAAAATTATTGTGAGGCACTGTATTTTTCAAAATCCATTTATTCAGGACTTCTGGAACAGCTGTTGCAGTTACTATATCGACAGTATAATCCTGTTTTAATTCCGCGAGAACAGATTTTACACTGGAATCAGTAAACTGGACATTCTCCCAGTTTTCTAGCCAGAGGTTATGTACAAGGTCTATGCAAGATTTTGTATCAAGTCCGAGCTCTCGCGCTTTCCCTTCAAATCCCCATCCTGTTATATCTTCAACTGAAAACTGTGTTCCAAATTTCGCGGAGATATGATCACAGAATATGGAATGTATATCTGCAATCGTCCCGTCAACATCGACGAGTATCTTTTGCCCCATAGTTATTTTTTCTTTTCAGGATATAAATTAGCAAAGTGACGTACTCCAAATGAAAAGATATTTAAGCATACTTTAAACTAGTATTTGGATATGGCAACCGAAAGCTCGAGACTAGTTTTATTGGGCCAGAAAGATGGCATAAGGGAGCTTGTAGATCGAAGTCCTCCATACAGGCTACCAAGAGGCGCTGCTTCACTACGCGAAGTATTAGAAAGAAAAGATAGGCCTTATATGTCAGGGAGGCTTCTACTGGTAACAGACGATTTTTACGGAAAATCAAGCCGTTTTTGGTACGAGCATCCAGCAGGGTTAATCGAAAGTGGTGTTATAGCTGATAGTGACACAGAGACTCACCGAGATATTCGAAATCCTTTTGATTATGTTCAAGCATTGTTGCTGAAGGCTGAAATAGAAGCTGATATAGAAATTAGAAATGAGGGAAAAGATGTCGTAGGTGTATATCTCTTGAGAAGCAATCCAAAAGACAAACTAACAATAGGTCTTGGTAGAATTATCAGGCCTCAACCCTCAGAAGGCCCGCCAGTTGGTATTGGCTATGTTCATTTAGAAAGGCCGGCTCCTGTAAAAGCAGGGGGAACACAAGGCGGTTGGGATCTGGATTGATTTATAATTTCGTTGTATTTTCTTCTTTAAAAAAAGGCTATCACTCATCAGACAACGGCGCGAGAATAAAATTTAAATTCACTTTGTCTATTTCCTTGAAAGAAAGCCTGAGCGGATAATCATTCCCAAACTCTATAGTCACCTGCTTTGAGATCTTGCATGCCTTTGCCATTTTCTTTAGGTATTCAAGCTGATATCTTGACTTAAGGTTTTCTTTGATATCAAGGCTTAGTAGACCTTGCTCACCTTTCTGCATAGTCAATTCCCATAGCGAGGTGTCGCTTTTTGATGAGATTTTAAAGTTATTTGGATCAGCCTCGAAAATAGCAGAGTCGCCTATTATATTGGCATCCTCTATACTGTCTTCCAGAACAGAAGATTCCAGGTCTATCTTTCCAGGGAAAGCCAGCTGTTCTATAGGAGGCTTATCCCTCTTAATATCTAAAATAGGGATTTCAAATTTCCTTTTCCCAGACCCCTCTACAAGCATTTCCAACTTATTTTTCGGCATGCTCAAAGTTATTTTCTCGTTTGCTTTGACTCTCTTAAGTATACTAACTAGATTAGGCAAGTTCAGTCCTATCTTCACCTCTGTATCAACTTTATACTCCTCAAAAGCGGCGGACAATAATCTAAAATCAACAACAGCGACCATGTTCCTGTCAGGCGAGAGCAAGCTCATCCCGTTAGCATCGAAAGTGAAAACAGCCTCGTCTATGATCTCTGAAATTATTCCTATAGAATTTTTGAGGACGTCAGCATTGGCAAGTATAACTTTCATAAGAAACACTAATTACTTTATGGACTGAAGCTTTTTAAAAACATCGAGATCCAATTTATCCATATTTTGCAAAACTTCTCCCCGAATTTCTATTCCATGCTGAGCTATATCTCCAGAGATAGGCAAATTCCCTTCAGCAGGCATGACTCGCCCTATTATTCTAACCAATTTCTGCGGACTAGTATTGATTGGCATCTCAAAAGTAGCTTTTAGTTTTCCTGTACCGTCGTCTAGGATTATAGACTGATCTTGCACTTCCAGCACAGTTCCGATAACCCGGATTCTTATATCAGAGTCTTTGATTTCAGAGATTTTCTTCTCGGTTGAGGGATATTTTTTAAATTCTTGTGGCATAAGAATTCTTGATTTTTATAACGTAGATTATTGTTGTGATTAGGATTATTATAGGGATGTAGAAATCTATTGCAGCTGATATTACAAAAGCCAGAATAAAGCCTAACCCAAGACCAACTAACGCCAACATTGGATAATCGTTTATTTCCTTGGAAGGCAAAAGATCGTCAAGGATCACGAGAAAACCGTAGATGAGAACAACAACTTTTATAATAAGCGATGACTGTAGGATAAAAAAGCCTGCGAAGAGGCTACCTGAAAGAAATCCCTTGAATAGGGCATCCTTATTGACAAGGGGTTTATCAGACAAATACATAAGATCACGTTACCATACACACTAGGATTAGAACTGACTGGTATAAATGCTAAGCTGACTCGTATAAGATTTGCAGGAAAGGCAAATACACGACTTTATCGGTTTTTCTGGTTGCGAATAACTGTTAAAATTAATTTAGCCTATAACCTCTGGTATCACGCTCTGAATCCCTTTCAAAAACAGGAAGAACCCGACTAGCACCGGTATCATGTAGTGGATATAAATCCCGCCAGAAGACAGCAGTATTATTATCGCAGCTAAGATGTCTACTATACCGCCGAAAAGTGATTTCTCGTGTGGAGCGATGCTTATCAGGAATTTTATAATCAATATTATTGATAAGAAAACGCCTATCCCTGACAGTGCTGTTATTTTTCCGATAGATAGGAAAACTATAATCGCGCTTATTATGTCGATAATACCGAGAAGAACTATAAACATATTTCTTTTAATTAAACCTTTTCCGCAGGCTATTCTATTAGTTTTGAGTGCAAAGCTGTCTCATAGATCCCATAAGCATACACAACAGCTTCAAACGATCTTACAAAATCCGATCTTTTGTAAAAGTGTTTGCAGTCACTGATGTAAGCTTTGATGTTCTCTATTGCCCACATACCCTTATCGTCAATAAGTTTTATATCCTTTGTTCTTTCCTCTATTTTTCCCAGCCATTTCTCTGTTTCTGATTTTAGAATATTTTCTGCTGCGTTCATATCACTCTATAAGGATCGGCAGGATAGTTGAAATTGAGATAACAAACATCAGGAAGCCTACAGGGATTGAGATGTAAACTGGCGTTGTTACCTGGAAAACTGCAAGCAAAAGTATTGCTCCAGTCCCCCCTTGTATTATTGCCCGAATTTTTTTCTGTGAAGCAAAATAAGCTGTGACTATAAGTATTGCTACCCCAAAGGTCCCTGCGAGCCAGGAGGCTAAGGCAATTTTTACACTGATTAGAACTAGCAGAGCCGACACAAATTCCACAAAACCTTTGATTAAATTAAACATAATTCCTTTAACTATATCTCCCTTTCAATTAAATAATCTGCAAACGCCTTTAGTTTATTTTTTGCTTCCGATTCTTTTAAAGCACTGTTGACTTCTTTCCAAGAACCCTTCACTATTTCCTTTGCTCTCACCTTACAATATTCTATTGCCTTGTATTTCCTGAGTATTTCCAAAGCTTCTGCTATCTTCTTGTGATCTTTTGTATGGCTGTTTAAAATTGAAATCAGTTTTCCCCTGTCTTGCTTGTTTGCTTTTTTTAAAGTTTGTATGACAATCAAAGTTCTTTTCCCCTCTGTTATATCATCTCCGTATCCTTTCTTCTCCTGGAACTCTTTTCCATTTGCACTGAGGATGTCGTCCTGTATCTGGAAAGCTATACCGATAGATTCTGCAAATTTTCCCATTATTTTTTCTAATTCTTCAGAACCGCCTGAGAGTATCACAGCCAACCTTGCTGAGAGCCTTGCCAAAGTCCCTGTCTTGTATGCGCACATCTGGAGATATTGGTCTTCAGACACATCATCTGCATTTGCTTTCCCATTGTGCCAAACAATATCCATTCCCTGGCCACAGCTAATGTTGATCATTTCCTGGGCATAGGCTTCCCAAGCTCTTACAAGAAGTTTTTCTGAAAACATCTTTTTATTTTTCATTAAAGATAAAAGCGGCAAAAAGTATATGAAATTTCCTGCATTTATTCCCACATCAACTCCATATTTAACGTGAACACAAGGCTCCCCTCTCCGCATTTCAGACCTGTCCTCGACGTCATCGACTATGAGAGACCCATTATGCACGAGCTCAGAAATCACAACAAAGTCCTTTAGTTTTCCCTTATCCCCGCCGACAGCTTCTGCAATAAGAAGAAGCAACGCAGGCCTCCATCTTTTGCCTCCCCTTTTCAAGAGATCCCAGACAGGGTCGACAAGAGATCTCTGTATAGCCTCCAGATCGTATGCGTAATTAGGCTTCCCAAAAATCCACTCCAGTTTCTCTTTATCCAACTTTTCCGGCAAATACTTCTTGATCACTTCATCTATTGTTTTTTTGTTTTGTTCAAGGTGTTTGATGATATCTTGGTTCATAACAAGAATTGTCAATAAAGCCTTAAATAATTCGTTAATGCCATATATCTTATGCTAAAAATAACCACGCCTCGCCTTCCCGAAGAAAAAAAATTTATTTTTACAGCAGGGATAGATTATTTTCAGAGCGGGCGGGATTCCATTTGGGGTGCGGAAGACAAAGACACGTTGCACCTGCTAAAGAAGACGGAGATGCGAGGCAGGTGGCTGAACCTTGCTGCTGGAGACGGGAGATATAACCTGGCTCTATTAAAAAAAGTTGATTCGCTTACAGTGGCTGATATCGATGAGAGCGCTTTAAGCAAATTGTGGCATACAACACCGGTGGAGTATAGATCGAAGTTAGGGATTAATATTTTTGATTTAACTAAAAAATTCCCGTTTGAGAGCAGTTCCTTCGACGGGATTTTTTCTACAGGGATTCTGCATCTTTTTCCGAAGGAGATTTTCAAAAAAATATTCAAGGAGATTGACAGGATATTGAAGCCCCGTGGCAGATTAATAATGGATTTTGCCACAGATATGAAGAGGACAGGCCTCGACGGCAAATCGATAACATTCGGGGATGGGCCAAACTATACATTGGAAGAAGCTGAAGTTTTTTTAAAGGAGGTTTTCAAAGATTACAAAATCAGGGTATACAAATCTGAGGTTCCTCCGCAAAGTGTAAAAGGCAACCCTTCCTATACTTTTACCTGCAAATTTATTATTTTAGTTGCTGATAAAAAATAATTTAAAGGAGCTGCCTCGTTATCTCGTAAAAAGTAATGTCCCCTTCATTGTCAACTATAGCCCAGAGCATGGTAGCCCTGATGGAGTGAGCTAACCTGACAGCCCGCGAGAGCTCTTGAAAACTGCAAGAATAATCTTCTGGGACGCAATATACAATCCATCTTGTGTGCTCTGATGGGGCTTTTGGCCCCTTCTTAACAAGAACACCTCTTTGGTAAACGCGGAAATCGCAACCGAATTTGAAGCCTGTTTTGACAACTAAACCCCTTCCTCTGAGATCCCTGTAAACTGCGTATCTCTCGTGGAATCTTTTGTCCAATTCCGAGCAATATTCAAAAAATGCCTTAAAGCTCATCTTAGTTTTGCCTTTTTTTACAGAGAGTTTTTTCTTCTCAACTAAATAAGCAGCTTCGACCAGAGCGAGCTCGAGCCTGTCATCTATCCTTTTCCCATAGCTTCTTTGCTCTAGCTCATCAAAGCCTTTTGAGATAAATAACTTGTTTTCTAAAAGGGTCGCTTCTGGAACCTTTCTGATCTCGTTTTCGGTTGCCATATTACACTATTAAATATATACTATCTAATTCTATAGATAACTTGCTTAAAAGCCTCGGTAGCTCAGCCATATACCCTCTTTCTTTCGAGGAAGGTTGGAAGTTGATTTGAGACCAATTGGAAAACAAATCAACTTCGTCCCTTTAAGAAAGAGCCTTATAACCCAGAAAGAAAGACGTTACAAGTGGATTATAAGTATGGAGCAACAGGTAGAGCGATCGACTGTTAATCGATAGGTCGGAGGTTCGAGTGTCTAGCCTTTCTTTAGAAAAGAAAGGCTACAGTACCCAAAGAAACTAGAATTCTTTGGCACTCGTTGAGATTCCAAAACTCAGAACCCAGAACTCAAGACTGATATTCCTCCCCGAGGCGCTGAAGAGTCGAAACTGATTTTAAAGCAATTGCATCGAAAATCAGTTTCCGTCTTTCATGGGGGTGTAGCTCAGCACCCTTTTCCTAAAAGCGTGCACGGAAAAGGATGAGCATTGGGAGAGCACACGGCTGAAGACGCACCTTTCTTTAAAGAAAGCTGCACCAAAGAATAGACACCGTGGTGTCGGGTGTTCGATCCACCCCACCCCCACTTTTTATTTTTATGAAAGAGGTTAAATCGCCTTTACCAGAAAAGCACATTTTCGTGTGCGTGAACGAACGAGATAGTTCAAAAGATCACTGCTCGAAGGTAGGCGGACTCGAGATCTTTCACAAAATAAAGGCAAATGTAATGTCGAATGGCCTCGCTTCAAGGGTCTGGGTCACCAAGACAAAATGCCTTGGCTTCTGCAATCCTGTTGGGACTACAATTGCTGTTTACCCAGAACAGAAGATTTTTACGGAAGTAGGGGTTGAGGAAGTTGATAAATTACTGGAAGATATTTTATAGCATTTATGAAATTGATTTCTCTGAACATCTGGGGAGGCAAGGTTTTTGGTCCACTGGCTTCTTTCTTGAAAGAACAGGCGTCAACAACAGATATTTTTTGTTTTCAGGAAGTTTTTCAAGAAGCAAATAAAGCTGTCTATGAAGGCGCGAGGCTGAACATCTTTTCTGAAATAAGCCAGATCATACCAGAGTCTAAAGGATATTTTTCTCCGTGCCAGGACAATTTCGGCTTAGGTTGTTTTGTAAAAAATAGAAAAGCTGAAGTGGAGGATGCTTTTGTTTATGGAGAGTTGAATAGTATGGTCGAGGGCAATACTAGCACTCTTCCAAGAAATATCCAAAGTATAAGGATACCGGGTCTCGACAAAAAATTTACTGTTTTTAATTACCATGGTATCTGGAGGCCAGGATCAAAAGACGATGACGCTGATAGGATAGCAACTTCAGAAAAAATAAAAAGTATCATGAAGAAAAGTTCCGGGGAGAAAATCCTGTGCGGCGACTTTAATTTGCTGCCAGATACAAAGAGTTTAGGAATTCTCGAAGACGGGATGACGAATTTAATTAAACAATTCAATATAAAATCTACAAGAAGCACGCTCTATACAAAGGAGCACAAATTTGCAGATTACATGATTGTTTCAAAAGGCGTCAAGGTTAAGGATTACAAGGTTCCGGAAATAACAGTTTCAGACCACTTGCCGATGATATTGGAGTTTGAGTTATGAAAATCGTCCTGTACATGGCAACAACAGTGAATGGGTTTATAGCTAGAGAGAACGATGATACTCCGTGGGCCCAGGAAATATGGGATAGCTATTATAAGATTGCGAAAAAGTTCAACGCTCTTATTTTAGGCAGAAGGACTTACGAGATAATGAAGGATGCCAATGAGTTCGATAAGATAGGAACTCCTTTTACAATCGTGATAACAAAACAGAAAAAGAAAAATGATGCAAATTTTGTTTTTGTAAAATCGCCTAAAGAGGCTATAGATTTGTTAAACGGCAAAGGATTTGATGAAGCCTTGCTTGGGGGAGGCGGGACTACTAATTCTTCTTTTATGAAAGATAATTTAGTTGACGAATTAATTTTAGATATTGAACCCATGATTTTAAGCAGTGGAATAAAGCTGTTCGAAGGAAATAATTTCGAAGCCAAGCTTTCATTATTAAGAACAGATAAGATTTCTAAAAATGTTGTACAGTTGAGGTATAAGGTTTTGAGTAAAGTATGAAAATCGCAATCGGCTCCAAAAACCCTGTGAAAATCGCGGCAGTGAGAGACGGCCTAATCGAAGCGTTCCCTTACGCTGAATTCGTTGCAGTCGAAGCCTCGTCTGGAGTCTCAGACCAGCCTATCGGGGATGGAGAGACAACTAAAGGCGCGATTAACAGGGCACAAAATGCGTTGAAAGAATTAAATGCGGATCTGGGAGTTGGACTCGAAGGCGGGGTTAAAGAGACAGAACACGGAATGATGGGAACTGTCTGGTGCGCGATTGTTGATAAATATGGTAAAGTAAGTTTAGGCGGAGGTTTAAATTACCACATACCTTGGGAAGTTGAGCGAATGATCAAGAATGGAATTGAATTAGGGAAAGCAATGGACATTCTGAGCAAACAAGAAAACACAAAACATAAAGAAGGCTCGATTGGGATACTTACAAAGGGTCTCATAGACAGGAAGAAGGGATATGAAAGTTTGGTGAGATTAGCTGCTGCCAAGCATGTTAGCCCAGAATTCTATTAGCAGCTTATAAATATTGCTTATAATATATACAAGAGTCGAAGGGGGGGAACCGGAACAGGTTCGCACCGCAGGTTTCCATATGGGCACAGTTAAAACAGCCGCAGTAAAGCATCTTGCAGAAGACCTTATTAGGGAATATGGGGATAGGTTTGGGACAGATTTTGAATCAAACAAGCAGACTTTAAACGAAATCAAACCAATTAAATCCAAGAAGATAAGAAATTCTTTGGCAGGTTATATAGCTTCTAAAATGCAGCAGATCAAGAAAAGCGGGATTTAGATAAAATTAATTCTGGACTCAACTTTATAGCCCAATACTTCCATAGATTATTGTATGGCTCTCATAGACGTCGCTGAAAACCCTCTTGTTTTTGATGTAAATGACAGGCTGTCCAAAGTCATATCTAAGCTTCAGGAAGAGAAAAAATACGAAGCTTTTGTTTTCAATAGAAAGAATTTTATTGGTATAATTTCTGCGAAAGACATAGACAGCAAAGGGCTAACAGATCCGGAGACTGTAAAACTAGGCAGTTTAAGCAATCTTATCAGAAATGTAAAAGTGCTGGAATCAGATACAGATTTGAAAGAGCTTGTGAACAAGTTTGTGATCAATAATTATAGGTGCGTCCCTATAGATGTTGATGGCGAGATAATGTGCATAACTAAGCTGGGTTTGCTCAAACTAATATCAACAGACAACTTCAAAGACAGGACAGCTTCTGATGTGATGTTTTTCCCTGAATGCGTGAGCCCTGAAGATCCGGTTTCTGTAGTAAAATCCTTGTTCAGGAATTGCAACGCTTACAGGATAGCTGTCTTGTCTGAGGGGAATAAGGTCGAGGGCATTGTAGACGAGCTGAATTTGCTGAAAACATTTGTTGAGCACAAAAAAACTTCCAGGGGAGGCAGGTCTGGGGAGAAGATCCATGAAAATAATGTCCCTATAGCTTCGCATTTGTTGATGGAGGAAAATAATCCAGTTGTTTATCCAGACACAGAACTAAAATATGTTGTCCAGAAAATGCTGGAAAAGAATAACGATACTGTTCTAGTGAAAGAGGATGAGAAGCTTGTGGGGATTATAACTCCGAGAGAGCTTCTAAAGCTTGTTGGGTACGATATAGCTGGTATTTATGTAAATCTCTCAGGGATACAGGAGGAGGACACGTTTTTGCAGAATCTTGTTAATGCTGAAATCAGGAGCTCAATCCGAAAGCTAGCGAAGATAATCCATATCCATTACATGTCATTCAATGTGAAAAGAAGGGTGAATCCGACAGAGGGCGCAAAGACCAGAGGCCGTGTAAGCTATAACGTGAAGGGGAAGCTTGTTTCTAACAAAGGCGCTTTTTTTGCAGACGATACATCATGGGACCTGACTAAATCGACTCAGTCTATCCTGAAGAAGCTCGAAAGGGAAGCGATGAAGAAAGTCAGTAAAGAAAGGGATCGAAGGACTGAAGTTGTGATGGAAGAGGATGAATAAAAGAACTATTCCAATTTATCCATCAGCCCATAATAGAACATTTCTTCTGCTAACCATCTAGCCGGTACCTCTGTAAGAAGTCTAAAATGGTTTTGATTAAAGGTGTCTAATTTTCTGCCACTAGCCAATCTTTCTGCTCTCTGTATGCGATATTTCCTGATAGCATCTGCAAAAGTCGACGGCACTTCGGTCAGAACATTGATATCTAAGCTAATTGCTTCTCCTATAACTATTCTCGTTTTTTCAGTGTCTTGACCCAACCTTCTGCCAACTATCATCTCTCTCCCTGGAAGCTCGTAAACACACATTTGCCCATCGCTGTGGTCTTCTCCACTTATATCGGTTAAAGGTATTTGAGGCTGTCTATCCTTCTCAAATCTCCCAGTTGCTAAAAGTTCTTCTTGTACAGGCGACTCATAAATTATATTGTTGTTAAATATTTTAGCAGACAAGACCACTTTACCCACATTATCTCTATTTGGTTCTTGCTCAAAATACATCATGATAAGCTCTTCCCTGGTCATCGGTCTATTCGCGACGCCTATGCTGGAGACATGAACTACGACTTCACCAGTCTGTCTATCTAATCTCGCAGTGGCTTGTATATTCTGTGGTCTAGGAGGAAATCTCTGCACATTGATCAGCAACTTAGCTTTTTTATCAGGACCAGAATCTGCTATATAATCTCCCACATATGTTACACCTTCTGTTGTTTTAACCATTATTGCGTTTTTAATCCCCCGTCTGTATTCTATACGCCTTGGTTTGCACTTTAAAGTAACACTGTCATTAGATCTAGATTCTTCATACTCAACACAAGCATTGGCCCCCAATTTATACTTGAGCTCTGCTCTTAGTTTTTCTTGAGGAGGTAGACCACCGTTAGGATCTGCGGCGTAGCATCTTATAACTACAGGATCCTTAGGATCAATTGGGCCTAAAGAAATAATTCGGTTGCCGTGCATTCTCCTTAGATCTTCATCTGTTCCGGTTAGACATAAAAATCCTTTATATCTTGGCATAAATAATCCTAAATGTTTTATAATTCCAAGTTTTAAAAATAGAACTATTAAACTTTCTCGAGCTCAACGCCTCGTAAAAATTTCCTCAGGACTTGCGGCAGATCCTTTATCTTCACGCGGATTTGTTTCATTGAGTCCCTGTCTCTTAATGTGACATCATCTTGCTTTAGCGAGTCGTAATCTATTGTTATCCCTACCGCCACTCCGATCTCGTCTATTCTCCTGTAACGTCTTCCTATTGCGCCACCCTCATCATAAAATACAATGAAGCCATGCTCTTCCAGAAGTTTCTGGATTTCCCTTGCTTTTTCTTGCAACCCATCTTTGTTCATCAAAGGGAAAATGCCTGCATCGAAAGGTGAAAGCAATCGCGGGAATTTTAGAACAGTCCTTTCTTTCTCTTCTGTGTAAGCAAGTTCGAGCAACGAATAAAGGTTCCTGTCCACACCTAAAGACAATTCCAAGACATGTGGTATGAATTTTTTCCCGTTAATACTAATTTCCATCGATTGGCTGGAAACTTTCTGGTGGCCAGAGAGGTCGTGGTCCGTACGGTAGTGCACACCGCCCACCTCCTTGAAGCCGCCTAAACTTTCCAGATCCAATTCTATGTCCCAGTGGTATTTATTGTAGAAAGCTTTCTCCTCGTCTGAGAGTTGTTTGAACCTGAATTTTTCTTTTGGAAGCTTCAGGAGATCCAGATAAAACTGCTGGACTTTTGCAAGGTGGTAGACATAGAACTTTGGGATTTTTAATTTTTCAGCTGTTTCTTTGCAAGTCAGCTCTTCGATTTTACCGGATTTTCTATTAGCTACTGGGAATAGTCTTAGTTTGATATTCTCGACGTCTTTAAAATTAGGATGTTCATTAATCGTGTCCTGGTCAAAGAATATTTGGAGCTCTGCTTGCGTCAGCTCCCTCATCCTGATCAGCGCGTTCCTCGGCGCAATCTCATTTCTGAAAGCTTTTCCAATTACTGCAATACCTAAAGGCAGTTGCTTCCTACAAACTTCAAACATCTGCTTGAAATTTACATAGGCGCCTTGTGCTGTTTCTCCTGTAAGATAGCCTGTTTTTTCCTGTTTGCCAACACCCAGCTTTAAAGGAAACATCATATTAAATTGGTTAACTTCTTTTATCTCGCCTTTACATTTGTCACATTTTATTCCATGTTTTTTTATGAGTTTGAAGAGATCATCTGGAGACAGCCCCTCGAAAGCCTCTTTTAAGTGAGCTTCAACAATATGGTCAGCCCGCTCGGCGTTGCCGCATTTTCCGCATTTGGCAAGGGGGTCTGCAAAAGAAGCTAGGTGGCCTGAAGCTTTGAAAACATTTTCATGCATGATCAGGGATGGCTGGATCTCGTAATAATTTTCGTCCAGGCCCAGGAAATATTTTCTCCACAAGTTTTCCCATCGCCTTTTCAGGAATACTCCGAGATGGGCGTAATCGTAGAAGCCTGCAAGCCCTCCATAAATCGCGGAACCTTGCCAGAAGAAACCACGACGTTTTGCAATTTCGATCAGTTGGTCAGAGTTTACCATCTATAGAATTAGGAAGCGGAGATAAAAATACCACAAAAATAACATTGTTATACATTTTAACTCATATAAGCCCCGGAAATAATTATACTAAAAGATTGCTATGAATTTTCTTGACAAAATAATTTCGTCTTTTAATTCTTTCACAATGTTCAGGGAAGGGTTTACTGCTTTAAATTCTAGGGCGAGGGGGCTCAGTCTAATTGAAAACATGATTGAGAAAAGGAAAAAAATCCTCGAGGTTGGATGCGGCCTTGGATTGAATTGTGAGTATTTCAAAAAAAAAGGCTACTTTGTATATGGGATTGATAACGACAAGGAACTCGTTGAGCGGACAAGGAGATACTCTTCTGCCAATTTGCGCCCAGGCAGCGCTTTAGACATCCCTTTCCCAGATTCAACTTTCGATGTTGTAATTTACATGTTTGTTCTTCATCACATAAACCCTAAATACCACAAACAAGTTTTGAACCAAACTTCAAGAGTCCTAAAGAAAGATGGGGTCATGATCTTAATCGAGCCGAAAATAAATTCGAGAAAGGACCTTCTTTTTGACAGGATCTTTTTCTCAAAATCTTTCTATGGCTATTTTTCAGTTAACGGAAAATATGAACAGGGGATGAAGGGATCGAGCAGGTTTTTCAAAATAAAAAAGGGTGATATAAGATCATTGAAATTTGAATATAGGAAATGACATTATTTGGAATAAAATAACCGCGAAACAGCGACTATAGAAATCAGGGATGTGCTCCACGAGGAAAAATATGCAACATTTCCTGTGATGATGCTTTAAAAACCCCTTGGATACAAATATCGTATGCAACTAGAATTAGTTTTCATTTTCCTGAGCGCCTTTGTGACAGCCATGTTCTTGGGCCTTTCTTATAGGGTAGACAGAAAACTGTCCAAGGTGGGCCTCCAAAAAATAACTGCCTATCCAAAAGTATCAGTAATAATTCCTGTGCACAATAGGGCAACTCTTATCAAAGAGGTTTTGGTTTCTGTAAAGAATTCGGTCTACAAAAATAAGGATATTATTGTTGTAAACGACTTCTCTACAGATGGGACAGGAGAAATCCTAAATGGGATAAAGGGTATCAAGGTCTTTACGAATAAAAAAAGGCTGGGAAAAGCCGCCTCCCTTAACGAAGCAGCTAAAAAATGTTCAGGCGACATTATGCTTTTTTTGGATGCAGACACAAAGATTGAAAAAGACACAATCGAAAGGCTTGTTTCTTCTTACCTGTTTTATCAAAAAAATGGTGAGAAAATTGGTTTTATTGCGCCCAGATACAAGCTTATAAACAAGCGCAGCTTTCTTGCAAAGATGGTGTATATTGAGCAAACAATCCACCAATTTTTAATAAAAATCCAGATGAGTTTTGGTTCCATCCTTTCCATCAGGGGTTGCTGCCTTCTTGTCGGCAAGGAAGCATTCTTTAAGTCTGGCGGATTCTCCAACCATATTTTAGAGGATGGCGACTTTTCTGCAAAAATGGCCAAAGCTGGCTACAAAATAAAGTATGAGCCTAGGGCAACAGTGGATACAGAAGAACCAGAAACAGTTGAGGATTTCTTCAGGTCAAGAAAACGGTATGGGAAAGGCAGCCTTTTCTGTGTCATAGACCACACAAAACACTTCTTATTTTCTAAACAAGCCTCGCTGGCTTTTTATCCGTATTTTATCATCTCTGTGGCATTCATTGGTTTTTATTTTTCAGCTCTCTTTTCACTTAATATCGTTTATCTTTTCTCTCTTGCATCTTCCCTCGCCCTGATTGGCCTCTCCTCAACAATAGGGATGTTTCTCTGCGGGGCAACAACAGCAAAAGACAGTTTAGAGAAAACAACAATAGTAGCGTTGTTCCTGCCTTACATTTTCTTGTACATACCTTTTGCAGGAATTGGTTACCTTATAGGGGCTTTGTCTGGGGTGAAAGATAGGTGGAGAGATCATGGGAAACTGAAGCTGAAGGAGTGGTGAGTTAATTATCATAATACACAAAGGATCTTCTATCAGTCATGCCCATAGTATCGCACTCATCAATATCAAGCTCTAACTCCAACATCAAACCCTATACCTACCCAAGCCTGCTCGCATAGATCATCTTCACTGTTATTTTATTTGATTTGAAAACATCTATTACCTTTGCTGCAGAATCCAGATCTACAAATAAAGTGTTTGGTCCGAGCTTAATCGATCCTGTTGTCTCCAGAAGTCCTTTGTACACGGCTTTTTTTGTCCTGTAACCATAAAGTTTCTTGCTTATAAGGACCCTTTTTGATTCTGGCACTATTTTGTCCCAGTAGAGTATAACAAATTGCTGGCCTTCTGACTTTTCCTTATATTTTGAGTATAATACTATTCCATCAGAAATTATTGAAATTTTGAGGTCTTTCCATTTTTGTAGATTATCAGTTATGCAGGAAATAATATTCTGGATTCCGGCCAGCTTCCAGTTTCTGAATGCGGCTGTTTTATAGAAATCCTCTATTATTTTTCCCACTCTTTTTTCTATACTGCCTGGATGGTAGACATTTACAAATATGTCGACATCGCTGTCTTTTCTGGCATCTCCGCGGGCAACAGAGCCGTATAGTATTATCTCTTTTACATTTCCTCTTTCCTGCTCCCCTAGTTCTGACATTAAAAAAGATGCAAACGACATTGCATAAGGCACCAAAATCCTGCTCATTCCACTTTGACCCCCATTTTCTCCATTTTATCTTTTAACCTGTTGAAAATTTCTAAGTACTCTTCCAAGATTTCCCTTGCCTGCTGCCTCCCATAGCACAAAATATTCCTTTTCTTTTCTATTTCTACCATAAGTTTGGTTACCTCTGCCTTATTTCTAAATTCAAAATTTAATTTTTCAGAAGCCATGCTTTCTGAGCCAAAATCATTGTGCTTAAGCTGAAATCCCGGGCTTACTAGGTTTTTTGAGTGCAAATATATTTCGACCATGTCAACAGAAGCAGATGAGCAATGAAAGCCTATTGTTTTCTGCTTGTTTTCGATGCCTCTTGCTATAGCTGACCTTATCTCTTCAATGCTTTCTTTCAGCCCTTTAAGATGCGATTCTATCCTCATGCTGCCTTTTATAGATACTACTGTGTCTAATAATTTTCTACAATTGTATATATAATTAGATACAATTGTATATAAACTAATGGTCGCATTGACACCCAATGAGGCCCCTCACATCAATTTTTTATAAATCCACTCTAGCTTAACCGCCACGCTTTCAATTGAATGCTCTTTCACAGAACCGGGACAATTCTTGCTTAATTTTTTCCTCAGGTTTTCGTCTTTTAATAAATTCTCCGCAAGATCAGCTGCCTTTTCTGGTTTTTCCGGATCAAACAGAAATCCATTTTTCCCGTCCTTTATTGCTTCTGGTATTGCTTCTGCATTTGCGCCTACTACAGGGAGGCCGGAAGCTAGGGATTCTAGCAAAACAATCCCTTGTGTTTCAACAGTGGACGCAGTCAAAAAAATGTCGGCAGAGGCGTAATACTCTGGGAGCTTTTCTTGCGGCATATAACCTCCTGGCATTATTATTTTATCTTGAAGACCGAGCTGTCTAACAATACTTCTTAAATTAATTAAATCAGGCCCATCACCTAGAATAAGCAATTTAAATTTTATTTTCTTCTCGAGAATTTTCGTAATCTTAAGCAATTCATAAACCCTTTTCTCTTTCGTAACTCTGCCCACATAAAGGATAAGCTTTTCTCCGTTAGGACAGATTTTTTTCTTTAAATCAGGATTTGTTTTCTTAGGGTTGTATTTTTCTGTATCTATACCATTGCTCACAACTTGTATATTGTCTTTGAAACCCCATTTTAACATTTTCTGCTTTGTTGTTTCAGAAGGGGCTGTAACAGCATCGCACCAACCATAATACTTTTCCATCCATTTTCTTGCTGCTCCCTCAATAAAATATTTTGTTGGCCAAAGTGAACCAAACAGAGGTATGTAATGGACGTAATCTGTTATTGGAGTATCAAATGTCCCTACAATCGGTTTTTCTATTCTCTGCGCAAGCCTTTTTGCAACAACACCTAAAGGCGCAGGTGTTCTTGAATGTATTATATCAAGGCTCTTGCTTTTCATCACATTCCATGCATAATGATCAGGAAGCATGAACATATATTCCGGGTATGGCTTGAATGGGCGTGCCTTAAACCTGTAAACACTGTAACCATCCATTTTCTCATCGCCCTTCCCTGTTGTAAACACATTGATTTCGTGCCCTCTTTTCAAGAGAGCTTTGTTTATGTTGCACTGGGAAACAACAACCCCGTTCACCTGCGGCAAGAAGGTTTCAGTAAAGATTCCTATGTTCATATGACCCTTATTTTACCCAAGCATTTAATAGCTTTATACTAATATATGAATACTTCCAGGATGATATGTCTAAATTAAAACTCACCGAAGAAGGTAAAAAATACCTGAAAGAGGGGCTACCTGAGAAAAAGCTGGCTGAGCTTCTAGAAAAAGGCTCCTTATCAATGGCAGAAGCCCAAAAGAAAATTGAAAACCTTAGCGTAGCTCTCCAATGGGGAAAGAAAAACAGGTGGGTTGATATTGAGGATGGCAAGCTTGTTCTTGTTAAAAAACCTGTAGAAACAGTTGAAAAATATTTAGAAAAAATTGAAAAAAAAGAGCCTATTCCAGAAAACATATTAAAAATTTTATTTCAAAGAAAACTTGCAGTTGAGGAAAGGGAAAATGAAAGGAAAAAAGCAGAAGCTTTTGTTGGAAAAGAAATTGACAAACTAACCCCCGAATTAATAAAAACAGGCCTGTGGAAGGAAACAAAATTAAAGCCTTACAATGTGGAGTTTATTGGCAAGAGAATTTATTCTGGAAAAAGGCAGCCTTATAATATATTTCTGGATTCTGTCAGAAGGAAGTTAATAGAGCTGGGCTTCATAGAGTGCAGAGGGCAGGCTATAGTCCAGGAATTCTGGAATTTCGACGCGCTCTATCAGCCTCAGGGGCATCCGGCAAGGGACTGGACAGATGTCTACACTTTAAAATATCCAAAGAAAGGTTCTCTGCCAGATCCAAAATTAGTTGAGCGGGTAAAAGAAACCCATGAAAACGGATGGAAAACAGGCTCAACTGGCTGGGGTTATGCGTGGAGCCCTGAAAAAGCAGCGCATCTCATGCCGATTGCGCACGATACAGCTGTTTCACCTAAAATTCTTGCTTCTAAAGATCTTAAAATACCTGGAAAGTACTTCCAGATTGTAAGGTGTTACAGGCCGGATATTTTGGATGCGACCCATTTGATAGAATTTAATCAGGTTGGAGGGTTTATTGTAGGAGAAGATCTGAATTTCAGGAATTTGCTTGGGGTCTTGAAAATGTTTGCCCATGAAGTTGCTGGTGCTGAGCAAGCCAAGTTCACGGCAGGATACTTCCCATTCACAGAACCTAGCTGCGAAATCTCAGCTAAACACCCAGAACTCGGATGGATAGAAATAGGCGGCGCAGGGATCTTTAGAGAAGAGTTAACAAAACCTTTAGGCGTAGATTATCCTGTAATTGCATGGGGGATTGGGATAGATAGGCTGGCCATGTTTAAATTAGGATTAAAGGACGCGAGAAGCCTGTTTACAAGCGATCTTAAGCTTTTGAGAGAACAAAAAGTATTAATTTAGTAATTATTTCTGATAAACTTACAGAAAGTTCAAAACCTTAAGACTCACTCAAGTACAGCCTTATAAACCTAAGTTTACAAGTATAAACTAAAGTAGTTATGTACAAACTAAAGTTTACACGATTGCAGAATGAAATATTCAGGCTATTGTGCATAAGGTCAGGAGAAAAGAGCAGCCAGAGGCAGATAGCGAACTGCCTGAAAGTATCCCCAACCGCAGTTGGAAAGGCCATAATCCTCATGAAAAAAGAGGGGGTGATAAAGGTCCATAAAGACAAAATAATGAATTTGAACCTGATAGAACTGAACAGAGATAATACAAAAACCCTCGAAATGAAGAGGGTAGAGAATCTAAAGCTGATTTTGGAATCCGGATTGTCAGATTTACTAGAAGAAAAATTTCCGGGTTGCACAATAATACTCTTTGGAAGCTATTCGAGAGGCGAGGATACAACAAAATCAGATATCGATATAGCTGTTATCGGATCTGAACCAAAAGAGATAGACTTATCTCATATGGAAAAAGGCCTTGGGAGAGAAATAAGAATCCAATTCTATGCTTCTTTCAAAGATATTAATAAAGAACTAAAGGAGAATATACTAAATGGCATGGTTATTGCAGGAAGCGTTGAATTATGAAACCTCTAAGGTTTTTTAGCGAGTATATTGCTGATGGCATAGTTAAGAAGCAATCTCCAGATATTCCAAGATCAGAATCATTAGTGAAGGAAGCTGAAATCTCATATTCTGTTTTGATGGAACATGTGGAAAAACTTGGGATATCAGACAGAAATGCAAACCATATAGTTAAAAATTCGTATGACATAATAATGGAATCGGTAAGATCGAAGATGTTACTGAATGGGTTTGGTTCTGCAGGAACAGGAGCCCATGAAGCAGAGGTTGCCTATCTGCGAGAACTGGGATTCAATCAAGCAGACATCGAATTTACAAATCAACTTAGATATTTTAGAAACGGTATAACATACTATGGCAAATCTTTCGATGCAGAGTATGCGAAGAAAGTGGTGGAGTTTTTAAAAAGGATGTATACGCTTTTGAGGGAGCAAAAAATGGTGTTTTAGTATGCCGAAGTCTGGAACAATAAAATCTGATCTGAAGGCGCAAATACCTGAAGAGACCAGAAGAGCAGCAAAAGAGATATCAGGATTGCCTGGTGTTTTGGCTGTCTATCTTTTTGGCAGCTATGCAAAGGGTACACAGAGGCCTTACTCTGATGTGGATTTGTGTATTATGGCTGAAAATCTCGATGCTAAAACAGTTGGCGATATACTCATGCACTCTAGCAAAAGAATAGAAACGCACATTCTGGATGCACTACCGCTGAACATCCAGTTCAGGGTCTTTAGCGAAGGCAAACCGCTTTTTGTAAACTCAGGAGAAAAAATATTGGAAAAAAGGCTTGCTGTCATGAGATTGTATCAGGATTTCAGGCCAAGGCTGGAAAGGTATTGGAGGAATATATTGTCATGACAGATACAGAACGTGTTGCAGGGCTAATGGTGGATATAAAAAAATATACAACTGAGCTTGAAAGCTATAAAATAAAGTCTGTGGAAGACCTGAAGGACAGCAAGACGTTTTTTGCAAGCTCTATGGTCGCTTTCCGGCTGATAAACAGGGTCTTTGATTTGTGCGATGATATCATAAACTCCAGAAATATGGGTGTGCCTGCCATATACAAGGACATTTTCTGGCTTCTGGAAAAAGGGAAAGTAATAGACAAATCAGCCAGAGAGAAGGTGTGGCCTGTGATGAAGTATAGAAACCTGCTGGCCCACGAATATGGAGAAATTTCAGGCGAAGACATTTTGTTTATAATAAATAATCTCGAACAAATAAAATGGTTTGTAAAAAAGTTGTCTGGAGGCTCTTAATATGCCAAAATTTGAAATAAGCAAATCTGATCTGGAGAAGCTGGTTGGAAAAAAGTTCACAGCAAAAGAATTAGAGGATGCGCTCTTGTTCGCAAAGACAGAATTGGATGGGCAAAACGGCGACACGCTCAAAGTTGATGTGAAGGATACTAACAGGCCTGACCTATGGAGCGTAGAAGGTATTGCGCGAGAGCTCAAAGGCCACTTTAGGATAGAAGAAGGCCTCCCGAAATATAATGTGAAAAAATCTGGCCTGCAGATTTTTGTTGAAGCAGAGGAATATCACGTACATGCAGTCGGAGTTGTTGTAAAAAATTTAAAAATCGATGATAACGTGCTTTCCCAAATGATACAACTACAGGAAAAGGTTGCAGGGACTTTTGGAAGGAACAGGAAAGCACTTTCTATTGGAGCATATGATTTGGGGAAAGTAAAGTTCCCTGTCAAATACGTTGCAAAAAAACCGCAGGATATAAGGTTCGCTCCTCTCGGTTTTAATAAGGAGATGACTGCGAAAGAGATTTTAGCAAACCACGAAAAAGGTAAACAGTACGGAGAAATCATAAAAAACGCCAAAACATATAATGTCTGGGAAGACGCTAACAAAAAAATACTTGCTTTCGAGCCAATAATTAATTCCAATGGGGCAGGGAATGTGACTACACAAGCTAAAGACATATTTTTAGAGTGCACAGGAGATGACCTGAAACAAATTCAGATAGCAATAAATGTTGTCGCAACAGCACTAGCTGAGCGAGGCGGGCAAATAGAGTCAATCGAAGTTGTCCACAAAAATAGAAAAACAGCCAGTCCAGATTTGACTCCAAAAAAATCTCACTTGGACCCAGAATATTGCAGAAAGATTTTAGGTTTGGAGATTTCAGATACTGAAATGGTAAAATTATTGAAAGAGGCTAGGCATGATGCAAAACTAGACAAGAAAAAAATCGGCCAAGGGACGAAACCGGTCAGCGGACCGATTTCAACCATTTCTGTTGAATATCCTGCTTACAGGAATGACATAATGCACCAGCGCGACCTTGTAGAAGACGTTGCAATCAGTTTTGGTTATAATGATATAGAGCCAGAGACACCGAAAATTGCTACGATAGGGGCTTCTCACAAACTCGAAGACTTCTCAAATATTATAAGAGAAATATGCGTTGGTTTGGGTTTGCAGGAAGTCCTGACTTTTACTTTGACAAACAAAGACAATATGTTCAAAAAAATGAATCTGTCGGAAAAGGATCTTGTTGAAATAGAAAATCCAATGAGCTCGAATTGGTCTGCTTTTAGGGATAAAATAATGCCTAACTCGCTTGACTTCCTAGCTTCTAACAAAAACCAGGATTATCCACAGGGAATTTTTGAAGTAGGCGACGTCACGCTTTTAGATCCTTCAAATAAAGATACTGGGGTGACTAATCGCAGGAAGTTTTCTGTAGTTCTCACGAATACGCAAATAGGTTATGAAGATGCGTCTTCGCTGCTTTCAGCACTAGTGTCCAGTTTAGGCAAAAAACTGGTTTTAAAGAGAAAAGAGATCTCCTCATTCATCGCTGGAAGGGCGGCAGAGATTTTTCTGGACAACAAATCAATCGGGATAATAGGCGAGATCCATCCTCAGGTCCTAAATAATTGGAATTTGGAGAAGCCTGTTGTGGGCTTTGAGATAGATATCGAGTCTCTGCTTGAATTGATACAATAGATTACACGTTCACAGGTATTGCAATTTTTAATTTCTCGACCATATCTAATTTCTCCCAGCTAAAACTATCTCTTCCGAAATGGCCGTATTTCGCAGTTTCTGCATACACTGGTTTTCCAGGACCTATCAACTTTAGCTTTTCTATTATCCTGCCTGGTCTCCATGGGAAAACTTCTTTGACTTTCTCTGCTATCTCATGATCGGGGATCTGTCCTGTTCCAAAAGTATCAACTCTTATAGACAACGGATCTGGCTTCCCTATAACATAAGAAACCTGTATTTCGCACCTATCGGACAGACCGGAAGCTACAATATTTTTTGCAGCCCATCTGCATGCATAGGTTGCTGACCTGTCGACTTTTGACGGATCTTTTCCTGAAAAGGCGCCACCGCCATGCCTTCCCATTCCGCCGTATGTGTCCACGATTATTTTTCTTCCAGTTACGCCACTATCGCCTACTGGACCCCCTATAACAAATCTCCCTGTCCCGTTTATATGAAATTTTGTATCTTTATCCAACATCTCGTGCGGTATAACTTTCCTTATAATTTCATCCTCTATCCCTTGTCTAATCTCTGAGTCTGTTGCGGACTCTAGGTGCTGCGCAGCTAAGACGACATGAATCACTTTTATAGGCTTGTTGTTTTCGTAGAGAACTGTAACTTGGGATTTTGCGTCAGGCCTAAGCCATGGAAGTATGCCATTTTTCCTGCACTGATCCAATTGCATAATAAGTTTGTGGGATAAGTCAATCGGCAACGGCATCAAAGACGTTGTCTCATTTGTTGCATATCCGAACATCAGGCCTTGGTCTCCGGCGCCTTGCAAATCAAGGTCGGCTTTATTTACGCCTTGCGCAATATCAACTGATTGTTTTCCCAATAGAGACAATACAAAGCAATTGGGGTCAAAACCGTCTCCATCCACATAGCCGATATCTTTTATTGTTCTTCTGACTAAGTCTTCTGGATCAAATTCCGCATTAGTGGTGATCTCTCCCAATAAAACAATGGCCCCGTGCTTTTCAATGTGTTTCGCGTTCTCAACTCCGAATAGTTTTACCAATGGCGCATATTTTTTATTATCAAAAATGCCTGCTTTAACGCCTGTCTCAACTGCAACTCTTGAATTCACATCGCCTAACAGGGCTGCATCCACTATTGAATCTGAGACCTGATCACAGACTTTATCTGGGTGTCCAGGAGAAACAGCCTCGGAAGTAAAATATGATTTCATAGAAAACCACCTTCAAAATTAATTGACATTAGATAACTTGTTTGTTGGGTAGTTTTTATTCTTTTCCCCACATTGAGATTAAACAAGTAACAATCTATCTTTTGAGCCAACTCAACATATAGACAAATCTCGCCTGGTTTCTTGGCTTTGTTCCTGTTAAAGCAGCTGCAACATTCCTGAATCCAATAGAAGCTTTTGAGCCTGGCTTATAGGAGACTAACGGTTTTTTGGCTATCATAGCTTTTCTGAACTCTTTGTCTTCTGGTATAGTGCCTAAGATCTCCATTCCCAAAAACTCTCTAACCTCTTGAGGATGGATTTCATGCCTATCATTTCTCACCCTATTCAAGACTACACCCAAATTGGTTGTTTCTAGCTTTTCTGTAATTTTCGCGAGTTTCAGAGCATCTACCATTGCTGGCATCTCTGGGTTTGTAATTGTAATAAGCTCGTCAGCAGCTTCTATTGCTGTGACAGCTTCTTTGCCTAGCCCAGCTGCAGAATCAACTAGGACAAAATCAAACCCATCTGCTAATTTGTAGAGCACATTGACCAGCTCGCTGGCAGTTGTTTTCGAGAGCCTTGTTATAGACATGTCTGCTGGAAGGATTTTTATCCCAGATCTGTCAGCGTAAAGAGCTTCTTTTAGCTTTGCTTCGCCTGATAACACATCCTGAAGAGTTACAGGGTAAAGAGGTATTCCCAGATGGACCCCGAGATTGGGTGTTGTCAGATTGGCATCAACAGCCACAACTTCCTTTCCTTGCTTTGCAAGGGCAGTTGCGAGGTTGCATACAAAAGTTGTTTTCCCTGCACCGCCTTTACCAGAAGCAACAGCAATAATTCTTCCCATAAGCCTTTCTTTCTGAAAACTCTGCCCAAAGAAATCCTCAAAGGGACGAAACCGATCTTATCCAATTGTTTAGGATCGGTTTCCAACCTTCCCTGGAAAGAAAACATGCAGTGGGTTCCAGATTCACATAATCTAACTATTTCTCCAAGCGGGTTTATTAATGTTTGTAAATTTCTATAAAAAAATAAATAACGGACCCGAAGGGATTTCCAGCTAGCCTTCTTTTTTCTAGTGCAGGTCTTTGCATCAGCAAAGAAGTGCCTTTTCTAAAGAAAAGGCTAGAATTTGAACCCTCGACCTTCAATCCAAAGTTTTCTTCCTTAGGACGGTGCTGCTCTGTCCAAAATGCTCAATTCTTTCTGGTGCAGCTCTTTCTTTTAAGGGACGAAGCTGATCTTTCAGTGATTGGTCAGGATCAACTTCCTTTCTTCCTCAGAAAGAGGTGCTGAGCTACGGGCCCGTAGTGGATGGACACTTATCTTCAGATAAGTGTCGACCATACTATTTTTAACTCCTCTTTTTAAATGCTAGTATGCTCAAACTTGCCAGCTTAGGCGTTCTATTTTTAATCCTCGCAGTTGGGATAAGCATAGGCTACATAACCTCAATTTCTTTGATGAGCGGAAATTCAATATTGGTTCAAAAAGATAGGATAGATCCTCAAGAGACTGTTTTATACGAGCGTGTGAAAGAAGCCGAGGTACCAGAATCCAATACCACACCTTCTAAAGAATATGATTGTAAAAATATTTCTTGTGAAAATTCCAGCACTATTTGCCAAGACGGGGTAAAAAAAGAATGTAAAAACATATGTTCAAAGGGGAAATGCTCGGAGTGTAAACCTGACTGCACAGAAGAGGGAATTTCTCCTTCACAATCAACGAAAAATATAACTCTTGGAACACCAGGTTCTGATAAAGCCAACTGCGTTTCTAGCTGGTCTTGTACAGATTGGTCTCTTTGTTCTGGCAATACACAAAATAGAATCTGCACCGATTCAAATAACTGCGGAACTTCACAAAACAGACCATCTGAAATACAAGCATGTTCTGCTGCTTCAGGGGACAAAACTTTATCGCTATCTATTTCCACCAACAACCAAACCTTAGTCAGGGGCAACGAAGTTATTATAACCTCTAAAGTATCTGATGGGGGAAAACAGATTGAGAATTCCGGAGTAGAAATCACGCTAACCTATGCAAGCGGTACAGAGCACATAGCATCGGGATTTACAGATTCTTCTGGAACATTCATATGGACAAAATTAATTGGAGGGAACTCGAAAGCCGGAACATTCAAAATCCAGGCGAAAGCCAATAAGACAGGTTACTTGGGTGCGTCGAGCACCATATCATTCGAGGTTATAGCTAAACCAACTAGCAGTTAATTTCTTAGCTATTCGAATAGTTGTAATATTTAAACTATAAAATCAAGTACCCAAAAAAAGAAAACATTTACTCTATGAAGATAAATCCAAAGATGCTGGAAAAGGCAATGAAGCAGATGGGGATCAAGTCAGAGGAAATTCTAGCTGAAGAAGTCATAATAAAAACTGGCGACAAGGAGCTGGTCATACTAAACCCCCAAGTAACCAAAGTAAATATGGGCGGCCAGGAATCCCTGCAAATAACAGGCGAAATAACAGAGCGCTCAAAATCCAAATTCTCGGACGAGGATTTGAAAATAATAATGGAACAAACAGGCGTAACAAAAGAACAGGCTGCGAAAGCGCTGGAAGAGGCAGGTGACATCGCGGAGGCTATTTTGAAACTGAAAGGCGTCACTTAGCCTTAATCCGAATTTGTTGATTAGATCAGTATGCCGAAAATACGAATTGCCGGAGGGATACCCGAAATGCCCTTATTGTCAGGATGAACTCGAGGTGATAGAAATTTTATCTGCATTCTTGGAAAATCACGTAATATACCTCTGCCCTAATTGCAAGAAATTGCTTGGCATAGAGCAGGCCAAAAAGCAAGAACCGGTTGAAAAGACACTATCCTGATAAACCAGGATCTAGGTAAATATTTATATTGAAACGAATCAATAAGCAGGAATGGCATATATCTATATTTTAGTATTCCTGGCTGCCTTTGTGACAGCCTTGGTTTTCTATAAATCAATTTCAAAATTCTTGTTCAGAGTGGGGATAAGAGCTATTGACCAGCAGAAATCGGATAAGCCGCTGATACCCACATCTGCAGGGATAATTGTTTTAATTGGCACTTTGGCTGGAATTTTTTTGTTTATAGGGGTGGACACGTTCATACTGCAAACAAGCGTTAATCTTTCCTATATTCTTGCTGCAGCCTTCTCTATTTTTATAATAACTTTCATCGGCTTCTTCGACGACATGAATGTTTCGCCTATTCTGAAAAAGGATAAGGGTTTGGCTGATTACAGGATAGGGCTAAAACAGTGGCAGAAACCGCTCTTAGTCCTGCCTGCTGCAATACCTTTGATGGCTGTAAGGGCAGGGGTTACGGAGATGGCGTTGCCTATAATAGGCGCCGTGAATTTCGGCATACTTTATCCTCTTGTTCTCATACCACTCGCAGTTGTGTTTGTTACCAATGCAACAAACATGTTAGCTGGAATGAATGGGTTGGAAGCCGGCCTGGGCTTTGTAGCAACCTTGTCGATAGGGCTTTACGCATTTTTTGTCGGAAGGCCTGAAGCTGCAATAATAGCCTTGTCAGCAGCTGGTGCCCTTGGCGCGATATTGCTTTTCAACTGGTATCCTGCAAAGATTTTGCCGGGAGACACATTAACATATTTAATAGGGGCTTCGATAATAACCTCTGTGGTTATAGGGAACATAGAAAAATTCGGGATAATAATCTTCTCTCCGTGGATAATCGAATTCTTCTTGAAACTGAGATCTAAATTAAATGCCAGAAGTCTAGGGGAACTTCAGAAAGACGGGACCCTGAGATCATCTTATAAAAAGGTCTACTCTCTAACTCATGTGTTCATGAGAACAGGAAAAGCAAAGGAACGGAAAATAGCAGTTTCATTGATTTTGTTGGAGATATTAATCTGTTTGGTTGGGTTCTTCGTTGTGATAAATTATCCTTGATTAGGATTTCTCCTCTCAAGTTCAGTTATTATGGATTTCAAATCACCTGATATCAGAATTAAATTATCGCTTGGAATAAGCCCTAAAGATTTGTACCAGGCCAAAGGAAACTTGTGGTTGTTATATGTCACACAATCATAACGAGTAACATTGTATTTATCCAATGCCTTTTTGAATAAAGTTTTTGATAATTCAGTTCCAATACCTTTTTTTTGAAAACTAGGGTCCACAAATATTTCACCATCAACTAAATGATTTCCATCCCACCAAGGTTTTATGCCAGCAACAAACCCACCAGCAATTTTGCCATTATACTCAGCAACAAAAAACAAGTCCGACTGTTTAGTCAGCCAATAGGCTAGTAATTTTTTTGCAGCTTCCTTGGTCCAAATCTCATCAATATCGACTTTTGTGTATGCTTTCACATAAATTTCTGAAAGTGTGTCGAGATCAGATTTTTTTGCCTTCCTAATATTTATGAGCATATGATCTTTATTCGCCCTTCAAATCCTTTGCCAGATAAAGCAAAACTAAGATAATAGTAAATACAAAAACGAGGAAGCCGCCATAGATTGCAATGACAGACAGGCCGGGACTGAGAGCTGATATTCCCAATCCAGCAGCGAACATGAGTGCGCCTAATAAAATCGCCTTGAAACAAAACCCTTCATACTTCTTGAATTTGTTTTCATCTAGAGATGCCATATTATGCTACCAAGTTGCTGACTTTAAAGATCTTGACCTCAGAGTTGTCAAAGACTAGCTTGAAGTTGTTTAAACCGACCCCATTGAAGAAGAACATCCTTGTAAATACGCTATCCCTTATTGACGGTTCCATGAATATTACGCTTGAAAAGTTTGGGTCAACCCATAGAAGTCCGTCAACAAATTCTGTATTAGTGGAATTTGCAGCGAAGTTAAGCAATTGGCCCTGGCCATTTTGGAACACTAGCATATTTTTAACTACAGCACTTCTCCCGTTCTGTGTTACAATGGGGATTAGACGTCCGTCTTTGTTTGAGATTACAATACTGCCGCCTGCATATACCAGTTCATTATTCTGCTGTTTTTCTAAATTAAATGTTGCATAATTCTTGCCCTGGCCTGTGCCGAAGAAACTAAGCCAATAATATTTTCCGATGAGATCCGAGCTCGCGATTATATAAAAATCTGAGACTGGCTTGCATGCATCTGGCGGAACAATATCCCCGAATGCTGCTCTGACTCGGCTGCATTGGGCAGGTGTGAGTTCCTTATATTTTTTCAGGATATCGAGGGCTTCAGTCTCGCTGGAAGTCACAAACATCTTGCCTGCATCCTTTATCCTTATGTTATGATTGTAGGGTATGCAATCGGCTGGAGAGCAATGCGCACCATCCGCCTGAACTTTCAAACCAGTATATCCCGTGATGATGTGGCCTGGATCCCACCAGGTTGTTACTAAAGAATCTTTATCTGCATTTGTTTTTAGCCAGTCAAGTGCACTATACCAGTTCTGGCTTATCTGCAAACCGCTGTTTTGGTAGCCTGTGAGGATTGCATCTGAAACGAAAAACAATGAAATCAGGACAATCACACCGTACAAGAAAACCTGGTAAGCAATCTGCTGCCTTTTTCTCATAAATGCAATGAGATTTGCCATCACGTAACCTGCTGCAACTGCCGTAGCGATCGAGAAGAGCAAAGAGAACCTAACGCCCCTTAATATCAAAATATAGCTAATTATCCACCAAGACAATAAGAAAACTTCCACAAAATTGGTTTTTATTTTCTTTTTTAACTTGTATAATATTATTGCAGGGACACCCAACAAAGAGAAAAGCATGGGGCCGATGCCAACTCTACCGGCTATCGATAAGAAACCTTCTTTTGTCAAAATATTTACTGGCTGCAGTTCTGCAACAGAAACATTGACTATAAGCCCTTCGCCGAAAACAAACCCTAGGCTAACCAACATAGAAGCCAGCGGATTGCTCAATCCGAAAACTTCCCCGAGGACGCTCGAAACAGCCAAGATTATAACAAGCGGTTTAACTATGTTTTTGAATTCTGGTTTTAGTTCTGCAAAACTCGGCATTTTTCTGCTGTGGGCAGTATTTTCTATGAACCTGAAAATTAAAAAGCCTGGAATAAATAGAGTGAAAAGTATGAGCGGGAACCAGCCCCCATTCCAGCTAAACGCGAAGAAGAGGTTTGCGATTATAGAGAACGCATAATTAGGGACAGTGGGTTTTTTGAGAGTTCTTATTATCAGATAAATTGTTGTGAAAAACAGGAAGTTGACAGGGGCGTCGGAATCTGCGTAACCCCCCATCGAAACGCCTATGAGGGTTGGGGTCAGAACTGCGAACAGCGCCACCAGGAGACCGGCCCATTTATTTTTGATGAGCCTGCCCAAGAGGAATGCAGGGATTATCGCTAGAATGACCATCAGTATCGGAGCGAATTTTACTACATCAGTTAAACTGTAATTCCCAAATAAGCCGGAGAGTTTGTAGAATACGGCCATTGTGTATGGCCATCCCTGACGAACATCATTTGGCCTTCCAGGAGGATAATAACTGAGTGTGTCCCATTTCAAAGGCTGGAAATCATTGTTTACAATCTCCTGTGTATGCCTAAAAAACCACCAAGGATCATAATCTAGAACAGTAGGCGAACTCAGCGTACCTGCCCGCACAAAATAAGCCAGATAGGCGATGAAGATTAGGCCTAAAATTACTGCGACCCTTTCGATCTGCTTTTTATCTTTACTCATCTTAAACATAATAGTCTAATAAGAACCGCGGTTTAATAAATACAGGTTTCAAGTAAATAAGAATTAGTGCCGTTTATAAAGATTCTCCTATATACCCTTTTCTTTTATAACCCAAAAAGAAGGAGTTACTAACATGAAACTGAAAATAGACAACTTTGTTATAGCTTTTTTGATAATTTTAATTTTAAATGTCTCTTTACATTTGTACGAATTGGGAAAACAGATAACATGGGTCGACGAGCCAATATATGTTGTTGGCGGGGCAAAACTCCTTTTACAGAAGGGCGCGTACGATCCGCTTCTCTGGAATTTTGAGCATCCGCCAGCAGGAAAATATCTTATAGGGTTGGCGACTTTGCTTTCTCCAGCTAATTTGAAACCCCTGATAGACTTATCTCCCAATAATTATCTGGGCCTTGGATATCCTGCAGTAGCGAAAGCCATAGACGAGTCTCTTCCATTTTCTCGTTTATCGCCGGCGCTTTTCGGAATCCTCTTATCAATAATTATCTGCCTATTTGCAAAAGACCTTTACGGAAAAAAGGCAGGATTGTTAGCTTTCCTTATTTCTACCATATCAATAGATTTGCTCACTTGGAGCAGGCTGGCTTACCTTGACATTTTCCTTGCATTTTTCTTTACAGTGTCATCCTATATTTTCTACAAATTAGTGGCTTTGAGCGATGACGCAACACAAAAAACAAAAAACAGGAAAATAGCCTATTCTATCTTATTAGGCGTTTTTGTTGGATTGACATTTACAGCAAAAAGCACGCAACCAATGCCCCTCATCGTATCGCTTTTTATCCTTTCACTTTTCTACAGGAAAAAGGTCTATACAAAAAATACCCTGCCGTTTATAGCGATCCCGCTAGCCATTTCGATTTTCTCGACTATAGGGAACCTCGAACTGTTTTCCAAAGCAACCTTTGATTATTTTGGCGCAACCAGCAGGCAACTTTCCTTTAACCCGGTGAATAACGCTGTTAGGGTATTTGAAAGGGTCCAACTGCCACTCCTGGGGCTTTTCTTTGTATCTGTTTACTTTTTGTGGAAAAAGAAAGCGCTTCTGAAAAATAAAATAATACTGATACCTATTTTAATTGCATTCCTTAGCTTCATATTTTCAGTGAACACCAGCCACAGATATTTCCTGCCAATGATACCATTTTTGATAATACTCAGTTCGTCTATCAACCTTGAAAACAAGAACCTGAAATTTTTGTGTTTCATAGCCTTAATACTAGCAACGTATCCTGTAATTGAATCGTTCCCCGAATACACCCTATATACAAACACCTTAGATAAGGCAACAGGCAACAACTACTTCTGGGAAGAAGCTGGATTTGCTGGCCTTGACGAAGCAGCGAAATATGTGTCATCGAATACATCACAAAACGGCATAATTTTCATTACACAGGATGCAATAAGGTACAGAGTGTTCAATAGACCGATTTTAGCATACGAAGGCGGCCAAACCTTGCTCTACTTGCCTGATGGGCAAGTGGGCCAAACAAGCAACATATTCTGCGATGGCCTTTCAAAATTCCGGGAAAACAATATAACAACATTAATAATACAAAATCCGATGATGCTAGACAAAAGCTATTGTGAAGGGATACGACAATTATACAATACAGAAAAGCCAACACAAGTCATAACTAAAAACGGGATGGACGTGATAAAAATATTCTCAATAGAACGGAGTTGAGTTCTTTAAACAATTTATGGGATTGATTTCAGGCTTTAGGAGAAGGGGGATAATAAACCTGCTTAAGAAATACGTCAAGCAGGGAGATTATGTTTTAGATTTAGGTTCTGGGAAAGGCACAATACTAAAATCGCTTGGAGTAAAAGGTGTTGGTGTAGATAAGTTCATAAAGCCTCAGGATACCGATAAAATAAAATTCCTGCAATCTGACATAACAGCCAAACTCCCCCTCAAAGAAAACACTTTTGACGTCTGCATAATGTCCGCTGTTTTGGAGCACCTTACAGATGCAAAAGTTTTGGAAGAGGCTAGGCGTGTGCTGAAGCCGAAAGGGAAACTTATTATTCTTACACCAAAACCTTCTGCAGATATACTTCTGTTGGTCATGTGGAAATTGGGTTTGCTCGACGAGTTTGAACATTATGTGTATTATACATCGAGAGGTCTAGAGACCATTGCAAAAAATTATGGTTTCAGGGTCCTGGAAAACAGGTCTTTCGGAGTAGTCAATTTATGCGTCTGCCATAAGTAAAGGTCCAAAAGCATTTTCCTATGATCAATGCGATAAAAAACGAATTAAAGCAAAAACAGTTTAGGGCATTCATAATAATCCTGATTGCAGTAACAGCCTTATTCTGGGCAACAAGAACCCATGTGCTAAGCTATGATGAGTACAGGGACCTTTACCTGTCAAAAGCTTTGCTTAATGGGGAATATAGCTACTATGGCGATGCATATTACAAACATCCTCCCCTATACATGATCCTGCTGTCTGTCTCGTCCAGAGTTTTCGGTTACGGCGAAGATGCAGGTTATGTTTTGTCAATAGTTTTCGGCATACTCACAGCTGTTTTAACATATCTTTTTGTCTCAAAATTCGTGGATAAAAAGCTTGCAATACCATCTTGCTTTATCCTTATACTCAACCCATGGTTTTCAAAATTTGCTAGAGACCTGAGATTTGAAATAGCAACAATGTTTTTCCTATTCCTGACAGTTTACTTTTTCTATAGCTATATAGAAAACAAAAGAAAAAGGTCGCTTGCCCTAACTGGAGTCTCTTTAGGGCTGGGTTTGCTTACCAAGACATTTGTGTTCCTGATAATCCCGTCTCTTGCGATATTTTTGCTGTGGCTGGTTTACAAGAAAAAAATGCCTTTCCCAGAAGCTGCTAAATCTTTCATTTCTATAATAATTGTAGCGGGACTGATCTACTCGCCTTGGCTGATCTATACCCAAATCAATGGGGGCCCTTCCCAGTTTATTGCCCAAAGCGAAGAGTTCACAGGGCAAGTGAGATGGAACCCCGATTACGTGTCGCCGCCAATTTACTTTTATTTGGCAGAGCTTCAAAATCTCCTTACAATACCGATCTTAATATTATCTGTAATAGGGCTTCTGCTTGTAAATAAAAAGGGCCATATGTTCTATCTTATATCAGCTTGGATAATTTTCCACATAGCTTTCGTATCCATAATGGGCTACAAAGAAACCAGGTTCATAATGTATCTGGTGCCCATATTTTCAATAGCAGCTGCTGTTGGAGCGAAAAAAATACTTGGAAAACTCAATTTGAATAAAACAGTTTTACTTTATCTGCTTGTTATAATCCTAATGATTCCAGGCATAGCTTTGGCGGAAAACCCTGTATGGAAAGAATACCCAACGCCAAAAGACTGGGATTTGTGGGGCCATCTTAAACAAAATATCGATAGGAATGAATATGTTTTAGCCGATGACTATGGGATGGTTGAACTCTATTCGAACCCATCTGATGTTGTAATCGGCGACTGGCAGGCAGATGCTGGAAGGTATCTAACATACGATTCAAAATACGTGCTGCTAGAACCTAAAGTGGCTTATGTAAATGATGTGGATAAACAGGCAATCTTTTCAAAAGTAAAAGATTTCTATTACGGCGGGCCTGACAGGAAAATAAACCTAACACTTTACAAGGTGGACACGCAAAAACTGGCTTCAATGCTTTATGGGAACAGCTCAATACAAATTAAAGGGAAGCTCACTAACACAATGAATGCCAATCCTATAAACAAGGGGAAAATCCTCGTAGCAACCACAGTTGGCCAGATTATAAACATCTTCTACACAAAACCGAATGGAGAATTCGCATTGTATCTGCCAGCGGCAGGGCAGTATTTAGTTAACCCAAAGGCTTTCGGATACGAAGAGAAGACGCTGATTCTCCAGACTGATGGAAGCCAGGCGCTAATCTGCGCAAATCCAAACAACTGCTTCCAGAAAAGCAGTGTGGACATCAGCCTCGAATTTAAAGGATTCTTTAACCATGGATACAAGGATGCGAGATTCTAGTTCATGAACTGATTTTCTCTTCAATTAACCTCTCATAAACCTCAATATACTTATTCGCAAGATTCTTCCACAAATATTTTTCAACTTCTTTTTTCTGCGATTCTATCATCGTCGCCCTCACGCTCTTGTCTGAAAGGGCAATATTTATTTTTTCTGCGAGATCTTTTGGGTCGCCTGGATTTGCAAGCAAACCAGAGCCATTCTTTACTATTTCAGGTATCCCGCCCACATTTGTAGAAACAAGGGGCGTCCCGGAAACAAAGCAGTCCAGCAATGCAACAGGAAAAGGCTCGTATAGGCTTGGCAGGACGTACACATCTGATGCTCTTATATAACTCTGTATTTTTGTATGTTCTATTTTTCCGGCAAACTTCACCCTGTTTTCCAGGTTAAATTTTTTCGCTATTGATCTCAACTGCGGTTCAAATGGCCCGTTTCCGGCTATAGAGAGCTTCACATCGTTGTCAACATAGCTAAGGGCTTCAATCAAATATTGCAGCCCTTTCCATGGGACTAATCTGCACGCAGCTGTAATTGTGCGATTTCCTCCAAAACCTTTCTTAAAATCCTCAACATCATTTTGATTGACAAGGTTGTCAATCCCGTTATTTAGCAACACCAACTGATCTTTCTTTATCCTTGTTATATCCTCAAGCCATTTCATCTGGTATTCGCTATTAGGAGCAATTAGCCCATATCTCTTTCCTATATGCCTTTGCAAGCTTTCAAAGAAGTTTATTCTAAAAGAATTTTTCTTAAAGAGTTTTTCCGGGCTTTCGTGGCCCCATTTTATGTGCGAAACATATTCCCATGCAAGGTCGCCGCCAAACTGGCAAATGCTGGGCAAATTGAACTTCCTGTTTACCAAGGCCCCTGCCAAACCTGAGATATTCATGTCACGCGAGTGTAAAACCGAAATTTTATATTTTCTTACTATCTGCGTGCCCAAAAGGCCCATTAAAAGTATTTTCCTTAGAACAGAAATCGGGGATTTAAAACCGCTAATATGGCTTGTCCTGTGGACGTAAACATCTTCATCTATTTGCAATGCAGAGGAGCCTTTATATCCTTGTGTAAGGACATGGACTTCGATCCCTTTTTTAACAAGGTTTTTCGAGAGCTGGGGCACACTGGACGCAGGGCCTCCTAATAGGGGAGGATAATTAGCTGAGACTATCAAAATTTTCATGTTATTTATTTAAGGCATTCATATATTAGACTATTCCTATGTCATTGAACAAACCTGATTATATTGAACAATCTAGAAGGATTTTCGATTTCCTTATTTCAATTAAAAAAGACGAATTCTGGAAAGAGCTGGTGGATTTGGATAGCAATCAAAATTATGGCCAAACAATGATAGATGACCTCGGGGATACCATGCCTTTCATGGCTTTCTTCGGTAAAACATCAGGGAAAAAATATCTAGCTGAAGCTGACACAATATCAAAATCCTCTATATTAAAATTCCGGAAAAATGGGCTGTTCATAACAACAAACAAAACAGCGCTGAAGTCGCTTTCGTTCTTTGACTCAAACAAAATGTCAGACCTTATACTCGGGATAAATTTGCTTTACATGCTGACGAAAGACGAGTTCTATCTCAATGCTTCTAAAGCTTTCTTTGACTCCATGGGTAAGCGCATGATTTCTAAAAAAGGGTTTGTGAACTTCATGTACATAAACGGGATTAAATTAAAATTCACATCAGGCAGTTTCTCAGGCCTTTACATGGAGGAGCTTTGCAGCTTGTACGAATTCACAAAAGAGAAGAAGTATCTGGAGCAGGCTGATAATATTGCAAAATATTGGATAAATTCAGATCACTTCAAAAAAAATAACTTATTCTCTTTTGGGCTGGACCATAATTTTGTAACCGGCAAATTCATGAGAAAACTGTTTAAGAAAACAATAGGCTGCGATATAGACAGCGTGATGACAAGCAAAGCTAATACAAATCTTCTTTTCGGGTTATGCGAATTATATAAACTGACAAAAGATCTTGAAGTTAGAAAATCAATTTTACTATGGAAAACTGCTTTAGTAAAAAAACTCAGATCAGATAAAGGATATTTTTACTCACTTCTTGCAGAAAAGGAGAAGAAATACATCTCGCTAGCATATGACCATGCTGTAATAGATGTTTTTCTGGAAATTTACAGAGTCACTGGAGATAAAGAGAGCCTAGAGCTAGCCAAATCTACAGCAGACAGCTGGATCTCATTACAGGGTAAATCTGGATTGGTTCCTGAGACAATTGAGGGGGAGCAAACCTCATTTGTGAAAGAACACAAAGATCTAAGTCACAATGTTTCGCGATTGGACTCTCAGACAGATTTTTCTGTAGTCCTGATGAAGCTTTACGAATTAACTCAGGACAAAAAATATATTGTTTCAGCTGACAAAATACTCCGCGGAATAATGGATTATCACAGATACAAAAAAGGGTTTGTAGATATCCTGGACCTGTCTACACTAAAGCCTCTATCAGGCATCATAGAAGCCAAGTTTTTATTTTTACTGACAAAAACTTTCCTTTTGAGAGCTTATATCTCGACTGGGGGAAAGGTTTATAAAACCGATCTAGTAAGAAGTCTTGTGAGGGACAGGTGAGCGGATTACTTGTATTTTATGGATGTCTATCATTGTATCAAAACCAGGCGAAGTATAAGAAAATACAAAAATAAAAAAATACCAGAAAACCTTCTAAAAGAAGTTCTCCAGGTAGCTACTTGTGCACCATCTTCTTGCAACCAGCAGATGTACTATTTTATCAACGTGGAGGATGAAAAGATAAGAGAGCGGTTAGAGAAGGAGGCTGGCTTTTGGCTGAACAAAAGAATTCCGCATGCAGTATTTGTGATAGCTGACAAAAGGTTCGGCTCAGAGCTGTTTGCAAATATACAGAGCGCTGCAGCTGGAATAGAAAATATTCTTTTATATGCACATTCAATTGGCTTAGGCGGCTTGTGGATGTGCGGAGTAGGAGACCGCGGCGTGATTAAAAAAATACTAAACGTCTCTGATAAATATCATTTGGTCGGCTGCATAGGCCTAGGATATCCTGATGAAATACCTCTAACACCAACTAAAAGGCAAATACAGGAGATATACTTCAAGAATAGCTTCGCAGAACCGAATTCTAGAAAATCCGATCCAGACTATTGGGACTACAGCCAGATAAATGGCCTGGCTGAGCGCGCTATATTTGCTCATTCTCCTGATGTCGGGTACAAACACCTCTTTAAAATACAATTCCAGAATGAGCTTGAATACATATCCAAGCGCCTCGGAAAAGAGAATTTGAGTGTTTACGAGATATCGGGGACTTATTTGTTTGAACTGGCTTTAAGAAATCCAGATAAAAAATTTTACAGCATTTCCCAGTCAGATCGTGTAGCTGAGTGGTTGGCTCTGAGAGCCAAGTTCTTGGGCCTGGAAAATGTGACCTGCCTAAAAGGCGCCCTGAATCAGATAAAAAACAGGTCGTTTGATTCTGTCCTTCTTCTCGAGCTTGTCAATAGGATACCGGAGAAGGAGAGGATGAATATACTTAACTCTAGTAAAAATCTCATTAAATCAGACGGGAAGATAATCCTCTCTATGCTAAACAAAATCTCGCTGTATGGATTTCTTTTCAGGAAAGGGGTAAGCAGGAGATTTGGCCCGGAGATATCGACTAGCCATCTAGAAATTAAAAAACTTCTGGACAGGTCTAACCTGAAAATAAGGCAGAGGGTCGGCTTCAATCTCATCCCATCCGCTAAAATATTTTTCAAGATAGGCGTCCCAGGCAAATATACTTTTTTGAACACCTGCTTCAGGAGATTTGCAAAAACAAACATGTTGGAAAATTCAATAAGCTACAGTTTCCTAAAAAACTTCAGTTCATCAAACATCTACGTAGTGCAAAAATATGGATAAGCTAAAGATAGGCATAATGGGGACAGGCAAAAGAGCAGAGAACTTTATTAAAATATATTCAAGATTGCCCGATGTCCAGATCTCCGGTATCTTTGGCAGATCAGAAAATAGGGTGAGGGAGATTTCCAAAAAGTATGGGATAGAAGGTTCTACACAGATTCACAAATTTTTCTCTTTGCGTTCAGACAGTGTTTGTATAGCAACACTGCCAGAATTTCATCCAGAATATTCTATAAAGTCGCTTCGAAAAGGTTTAAATGTACTATGCGAAAAACCAATAGCTTTAGGCCTTTCAAGTGCCAAGAATGTGTTGGATGCCGCCAAAAAGTCAAAAAAAGTTTTTATGGTCGGTTTTACGCATAGATACCTGGAAAAATTCGTCAAAGCAAAAGAACTTGTTTCTTCGGGGAAATTAGGCAAAATAAAATCCATTTGGTTCAAAGATGGGACCTATTATCCTGACAGAAAATGGATGCTCGATGATAAAACAAGCGGCGGAGTAACACTCGAATTTTCAATAAATAAGATAGATCTTATGAGATGGATTGTGGAATCTGAAGCCCAATCTGTCTACTGCCAAACAATAAGAGATATATACACTCCAGAAGGGGATCATACAGATATAGGCATAATCAAATTTGAAAATGGGAGCATCGGGCAATTTGGAAGTTCTCTCTCGCTGGCAATGCCTAATTATTCTGATTTTGGCATAATCGGTTCTGAAAAATCGTTGGTAATAATGAATGGGAGAATTTTCTCCCAAGACCATTATACAAAGCCAACAAAAATTAAAATACTGTCATCCCAACTCCCAAAAATAAGCACAAGTAAAAATAACGCCCTGGAAAACCAGTTAAAAGCTTTTGTTCTGGCAGCTAAAGGCGAAAACATCGATATGCCTACAATTTATGACTGTTATAAGGCTCTGGAAATATCTGTAGCATGCTTGAAATCGGCAAGGCAAAATAAAGTGATAAACGTCTAATTCTCTTTCTTCTTGGCGAACCTTTTTCCGAAGGGCGTTATGCTAATTACATAAGATACGTCATATCTGGTTAGAACTTTGAGGCCAAACAGAAGTCCAAAATAAATAAATGTTACAGCTATCATAGAAATGAACAAATAAGGATAAGGCGATAGGGGCAAGAAAGCGAATAGGCCAAAAATAAAAGACGCGCATAATATCTTCAAGGTCATTTTTATAGGGAACTTTATGTCAACTAGTTTTATGCCTTTATAGAAAAGCAATGAATATCCGATACCAATCGCTGTTATATATGATATGGCAGCTCCGCTTGGCCCATAAGTTGGTATAAGCAAAAAGCTTAGTATAGCTAATATGCAAAAGACCAGAATTTCTGTTTTCATAAAAAGCCTGAATTTACTTTTACTTACAAGAACAGGCGTGACAAGCTTGTAAAATATCAGGAATATGAGGCCAAGATTGAGTATAGTTAGTATTCCGCTGGCAGCTATGAACTCTGGACCATACACAAGCTTGACAAATTTCTCCATTAGAAAAGGGGTGGAGATTATTATTGGTATGATCAGGACGAATGTGTACTTCAAAACACTGTTGAATCCTGACTGAACCCCTTTTTTATTTTTTGTGTTTGTGTATTGGACTAATGTTGGTATCGAGGCTTCTGGTATTGAAGTGGCCATTGTGTTAATGACGAAAAGTATACCAACTGCAAGGCTATAGAAACCAACAGCAGCTATACCGAATAAAAATGTGAAATACGTCAACATGAAAATCGAGGTTTTTTCAGTTGCTGTAGAAAATATTTTTGAAATTCCGTAAGGTGTGCTGATCGAAAGCAATTTTCTATAACCTACTCCAGAATCAAGCTTTTTAATATTTCTGTAATTTCTGAAGTAAAGATATAACAAAAGAATTAATGTAAAAAAAGTGGCAATAGTATAAGAGAAAATAGCTCCTATTACCCCGAGAAGCGTAATTAGCGGTATCACTAAAACGACCTGAAATATTTTGGTGGAAAAATACTCAACAGCAAAAACATAAAGCTTTTTTGATGAGTAGAAAAGCATCGCTATATTAAATGAAATAACTCCGACTAAAATAAACGGTAAACTGATTAAAATTAGATTGGTTTCAGGTATAAAAAATGATATAGGTATAACCAACGCAATAGAAGCAAGAGAACCAAATAAACTTATTTTAATTACTTTCCAGAAAAGGTGCTTTATTTTCCCAGTTTCCCCGTTTTTTATAAACTCTGGAACAAACTTCAAAAGACCGACATTCACTGTGTTATTAAGAATGGAGATCACGAATAGCGGTATACTTATTGCATAAGAGAATATCCCATACGAATCTGGCCCCAACATCCTGGTCATCAATATAGTAATAAAAAAAGCGGCTATTATTCCGACAAATCTTCCTGCAGCTAAATTTATACCGCCTCTACCTACCAGATGCGACTCGCTCATAATATAATCTTTACCCTAGCTGAATTATATAATCTCGGAATAAGGTAGAATTAAGTTTGCGGCCTTAATGCAGAAATTTTTGATGCCTGCCTTAATTTTGTATATAGAGTTCTCTCGTATCTAAACTTGAAAAAACCTGTTTGCCACCTGAATTTCTGGATTGCTGCATATATTTTTTTGGCTACATTCCTCTGCTCACCTAAAGTATAGAATAAAAATGCAGCATTTTGGTTCAGGAAAGATAAAATCTCCTTATCCTCTATCCATGGGAGATTATCAACCGGTGCGAACCCTGTTTCATCAAATACATCGAGATCAATCCAGTCCCTTAGCTTTTGGGGTTCCACGAACCCCATCTGTTTTGCTAGTTGATATAATTCAGCTCCTGGATAAGGCCTGTAGATAAAGGGTCCGTAAAACTTTGAGCTTTTATTTATCTTTTTCAGTTGACCCATCATCGATAATGTTTGCTGCAAATCTTCCCTTGTTTCTGTAGGGATCCCTATTATCAGGGAAAATGCCGGCACAATATCATATTTCTTACACACCTCAGCGGCCTTTATAGTCTCTGCAGTTGTTATGCCTTTTTTAATCAGCTCCAAAATCCTATTTGAACCGCTTTCAGCACCTATGTCCACAAAACTAAATCCTGCTTTTCTTATAGTGTCCATCTGGTCAGGTTGTATGTTTCTTGCAAGATATTCAGCTCTGCATGTACTGCCCCACTTTATGTCTATTTTTTCCTTCATTAAAAGCTCTGCTATTTTTTTAACCCTACCAATGTTAGTAAAGCAGTTTTCATCTCTAAATTCCAGATGCTCTATATTGTATGTGTCTACCAATCTCCTAATTTCACTAACGACTTTTTCAGGGCTTTTTGCCCTCCAGCTTCTATAAACTTCTAAAGCAGGGTCTATGCAGAAAGTGCAGTGATAAGGGCACCCTCTCGAAGTTTGTAAAACAGCTGATCGGAAAACCTCATCAAAGTGGGTAGGCTTGCCCCTCAAATAATACTTATGGATATCCAGTAAATGGTATGCAGGAAAAGGCATCTGATCGAGGTTAACGAAAGGCTGTGGAGGATTTATTCTCGCGCTGCCTTTCTCATCTTTATATGTCAATCCCTTTATATTTCCAAATTCTTTTTTCTCACCTTTGTTTATTTCCAATTGTCTAGTAAGCTCTGCTGTTGTATACTCCCCTTCCCCGGTGCATACAAAATCAACTGAAGGGTCTTCACAGGTTTGTTTTGGAAAAAATTCTGGATGCGCTCCGCCGAGAAGAACAGGAACATCTGGATTCGCGTTTTTTATAAGAGAACTTATTTCCAATGTCTGCTTAATCGTAGCTGTCATGCAGCCTATTCCTGCAAGAAGAAGCCCATTTTTTGCTTCGTGTTCTATAACTTTTTTATAGCTTTCATCACCCTCTATAACATATGTCCTTGCATCAATAATCTTGACTTTGTATCCTTTCTCCTCGAGATGAGAAGCCATACAGACAAGCGCATAAGGTGCACCAATAAATCTGTTTTTAAAAAATCCGGGATTATAAACTTCCTCTATTCTTGGATTAATCAGCAATACATCTGCCATATTGATCCCTTAATCCATTTAATATATTTAAAGCTTGCCCCAGCTTACCTGCAAAACTACAGCAGGCGAAAAACGAATTGTCAGGAGACTTGACAAGGCGGGAAAAATCGCACGCAGAATTATGTTCTAAAAACAATCAGGTTTGCTTGGCAGAATTATAATACCCTATAAACCTCAATAAATGCCGTCTTGCCAATTGCTTCAATTTTCGTGTTGTTTTCCAAATAAGGCTTCATTGGTTCAACATAAAGGTAATCTATATTTTTATTTTCTCCTAGAACTTTGTTAAACTCTTCTTCTTTATCAGGTAGCTGCAGCCACTTCCTATGCGTATAGACCCAAATCCACGCAGGCGCATTTGTTAAAACAACAGAGGTTTCATTTGTATTATCCTTTATGTAAAGGGCAGTGTCTTTCCTTACATTATTGGCATCAAAATAACTTTTTCTTGATATGAATTCGGGGAATTTGTCAATTTCCGGTACCGGAGAAATATACTGCATTATTGCAATATAGCCTACTAATATATTGAATATAGATAAAATAACGAATAGATTCACAAGTTTTTTCCTCCCGAAATTTAGGAAATAGGCAGATAATATGGCAAACACAGGGATCACAGGAGCTAAGTATCTTATAGACAATAGCCTATAACCAGTCACCAGGAAAAAAACCAGCAAAAAGAAAAGTAAAAATTTAATAAATTCCCTTGAACATAGATTGTCTTGAACAGTATCCATTTTTTTTCTAAAAAATAAATAAATCCCATAAACCATAAATGGCGCTAACAGGCCTGCCGCTGGCATAAAAAGGATAAAGTAATGGAATGGAACGAAGCTGGTTGTTCCGGCATACTCAATATTTTTTCCTAATAAGATGATCTGTGGGCTTAGGATTATTCCGAAAACCGCTAGACCTAAATAAAATTTCCTTGATTTTAAAATCTGAATAAGCAGGCTTCTTTCAAATATAACTAAATACAAAATCATCGAAACAGGGATTGCAATAAAATTAAACCTAAACATTATAGAAAATCCCAAGGCCAATGAAAGCGGAACAACATTTTTTATTTTATGAGGGCCTTTATCTTTAAGTATTCCGAGGAAAAAATATATGCTAACAGTGAGAAAGAGTGTGGAAATAATTTCTGTCATTATCCTATGGGAAAAGAAAATGAACATGTAATTTGTTGCTACGAATAGTGTCGCTAAAAGAGCTTTCTCTTTACCAAAAAGCTTTTTGAACAGGAAATATGAGATTAGTACAGTCAATGCTGAAATCAATGATATGAAAAAAGCGATGATAGGATAATTTACTCCAAAAACAGAGAAAATGCCCCCTAATATATACACGAAATATCTTGATCTTGAAGAACAGTCAATGAGATCAAATTCCCTGCCGCCGATTTCGCAAAATTTATCCCCTCTATACACGCCTTCGCCCATGCTAAGATAGACAGCCTCGTCCCAGCTATAGGTAGGGTTGATATTAAATGTTAAAAAATTCACCAGAACTACAAATAAAATCAGGGATATGACTGCTTTTTCCATAAATCAGTGGGTGTTTTTCAACTTGAAAGCATAAGCATATGCAAACCAGTTCTTAAAAACAGGGATTTTTGGCACAAGTTTTATCTGCTCGTCTAAAATTTCAAAATCATTTTCCTGCAAGAATTTTTTAAACTGCGAGTAAGACCAGTACCAAAGATGCTGTCCCATTTGATAGGCATTATGCCTAGATACATTCCCGCCAAGAATTTTTAATCTGTCTGCCAGCCAGCAGGCATTCGGGGTAGTTATAACAATATATTTGCTTTTGCCTCTTAGGTTATTTAACAATTTAACAGGATCTATAACATGTTCAATTACATCTATACAGGTTATGTAATCAAAATTACCTCTGGGCAACTCTTCTTTTTCAACGTTGCATACAAAAGCCTCTATGCCTTGTTTTGCTTTTTTAACTAACTCAGGATCTATATCGCATCCGATAACCTGACAACCTCTCCTTTCCAATATTTTAGCAAAGTTCCCATCTCCGCAACCAACATCTAAAACTTTGCCTTTATCTACCAGTTTTTCTGCTAAAACATATCTTATAGTATCTTCACCCATAACATGCGAACTCTACCCATCCAATAGCTTCTCAGGATTCTTAGGCATAGAAACTTTCTCAGAGTCTATATAAATCTTTCTCCAAATTTCAAAAACCAGCAAACTCCAGAGTTTCTGGTTCGAAACCCGTTTATCTGATATTATTTTTTTAACCAAATCCTGATTGTAAGTTCTTTTGTCAAATATTCTTTCCAGATCAGCCTCTCTCAGCCAATCTCTTTGAGGCACATTAAACCCGTGTTTTTTCCTATTTAAAGCCTCTTTAGGCAAAATATTCTTGACTGCCCTTTTGAGTAAATATTTTTGTTCCCTCAGTTTGACAGAAACCGGTATACTAAAAGAAAATTCTACGAGGTTCTGGTCAAGATACGGGCATCGTGCTTCTATAGAATTTGCCATACACATTTTATCAACCTTCATTAGGAAATCATCTGCAAGCTTCATTTTTGCATCGAGATAAATGATCTTATTTATAAGTCCGCTTTCTTTTTTTTGCAACCAGAAATTCGGAACTTTGGTAAGATTACTCAGATTTTCTCTCCCTCCCCATTTTATTATGCTATTTCTCTCACTCTCATTAAAAACCTCGAAATTTCTAACATAAACAAGATCAGGCCTGTTGATAACTTTCATATATTCTGATGCAAGCTTCGCTTTAGAAGAAATTTTTTTAACCCCGGGAATATTCAAAACAGATCTGAATTTACTGAGGTTCTGTAAGCCAGCAAGTTTTTTATAATACCCATATCCAGCTACAAGTTCATCTCCACCGTCTCCTGTGAGAACAACAGTAACGTACTTTTTAGTTAATTTAGATATTAGAAAAGTTGGCACAATTGCGGCATCGCCAACTGGTTCATCCATATACCAAACAACTTCTGGCAGAATTTTAATAGATTCTTTTTTAGCTGTCAGTTCCTTATGGTTTGTTCCGAAATTTTCAGCTACGTATCTAGCATACTTACTCTCATCAAGATCCCTGTCTTCAAATCCAACTGTAAATGTGTTCACCTCTCTTTTCAATTCTTTTCTTAAAATACCGACTATGGCGCTTGAATCTATCCCGCCTGATAAATAGACGCCTAGCGGGACTTCTGACATGAGCCTTATATCCACAGATTCCTTTAACAAATCGAAAATTTTTTTAATATAATATTCATCGGGCCTTATTTCTTCTTTCAAATCCATATCCCAGTATTTTTTTACTGTAAATTTGCCTCTTTCAAAAATACCCATGTGTCCGGGAAGCAGTTTGTAAATTCCTTTAAACATTGTTTCTGGCCCAGGAACGTACTTGAATGCAAGATACTGGTAAAACCCATTTTCATTCACTTCTCTTTCTATTCCACTGTACTCTAGAATTGCCTTTATCTCTGAAGAAAAAATAAACTTGTCCCCATCCAGATAATAGTAAAGAGGTTTTTTCCCTAGCCTGTCCCTTGCAAGTATGAGCCTTTTTTTCCTTGCGTCCCAAATAGCAAGCGCAAACATTCCGCGAAGTTTCTCAACAAATTTGTCCCCATATTTTTCATATAAATGAACAATAGCTTCTGTATCTGTATTCGTATAAAACCTGTGCCCAGATTTCTCAAGATTTTCCTTCAGCTCTTTGAAATTGTAAATTTCGCCATTGAATGTAATCCATATTGTGTTGTCTTCGTTATGCACTGGTTGGTGCCCGCCCTTGATGTCTATTATGCTCAATCTCCTGTTTCCAAGAAAAATTCCTTTGTCAGAATAAACCCCGCTATCGTTCGGGCCCCTGTGTTCTATTGCCTTGTTCATCTTTTTTATTAGGTTTGAATCATCTATATTTACATAACCGTTGATCCCGCACATAAAACATCTTTCCTATCCTTTACGTTTTAAAACTTCTTTGTAAAGATCGCTATACATCTTTGCTGCAGATTGCCAGCTAAAGCCTTTTGCAATTTCTGTGCTTTTCTTCCCAAAGGATTCTGAAGCCCGCGGATTATCCAGAAGCCAGATTATTTTCTCAGCAAGTTTTTTTGGATCCCCTGTTTCAACCAAAAAGCCGTTCACACCCTCTTTTACAGCATCCCTGTGGCCGTCAATGTTTGTTGCGACTACAGGCGCTCCGCATGCCATTGCCTCGAGTAAAGTCTTAGGAAGCCCTTCAGCAAAAGATGGCTGGACATAAACAGAGCATCTTCTATAATAGTCCCTGATCTCTTTATGGGCCACATGTCTCAATGAAACATTTTTCCCCAGCCCGAGTTCCCTAACCTCTTTTTGGATATTCTGATATTCCTCGTCGCCTTCCTTTCCGCCTAGAATTACAAGTCCGGCATCAGGATACTTCTTCACAATATCTTTCATGGCCCTCACCAAAAAAACAAGGCCTTTTTTCTTTACGAACCTGCCGGCTGTGAGGATAAGAACCGCTTTAGGCCTTTTTTCTGGAGGGTTAAAATTGCTCATATCAACCCCGCTAGGTATGTAACAGACTTTGCCTTTCAGACCAAAGCTTTTTTCTATTTCTCCTACACCGCTTGATGAGACAGAGACAGCGAAATCAGAATTTTTAGCTATCCTCTTTGAAGCCCTGAAAAATTCCCAGTAAGACTTTAAGCATTTGAATACATTTTGCCTGTAGACCCTGTAAGCCAGAACAGAGTCGTGAATAGTAAAAATAACTGGTTTCTGCAGCCTCCGTGAAAGCGGCAGTATTGGATTGTGTATATGTATTATGTCAGGTTTTTCCTTCCGTATTATCTCAGGCAGGTTCTCCAGGATCCTTTTTCCGGTTTTCAACAGGAACGGCCTCTCCGCTTTAAATTTGTATATCCTAAAACCGTTTGCCGGAAGCTCTTCGTCTTTGTTCCCGCCGCAGATCACAGCTATTTCATTCCCCAGACTTTTTTGCGCAACTGAGAGATTGTAAATGTGCGGTTCTAATCCGCCGCCGATGTCTTTTTCCGGAAACGATGGGCATATCCTAAGTATTTTCATAAAATCGCGAAAAAGCCTGCTGATAAAATTCTATAGTAGTTTTAATCCCGTCTTCAAACCTGAAAGATGGCTGCCAACCAAGCCCATAAAGTTTTTTCGGGTCTACAGAATACCTCCAGTCATGGCCGGGCCTGTCTTTTACAAAATCTATTAGGCCATCTTTTTTCCCCAGAAGTTTCAGTATTGTCTTGGCAACATCAATATTCTTCTTTTCTGTCTTTGCAGAAATATTATAAACCTCGCCATCTTTTCCATTCCCAATCAAAAAATCCACAGCCCTCGAGTGGTCGTTTACAAATATCCACTCCCTCATGTTTTCGCCTTTCCCGTAAACGGGGATTTTTTTATTTTTCAAAGCATTTCTGATTATTGTTGGTATGAATTTTTCTGGATTCTGGTAAGGCCCAAAATTATTGCAGCTTCTGCTTATAACCGTTTTTATTCCATAGGTATTTCTATAAGAATTCACCAGGCATTCTGCGCTTGCCTTGGTAGCTGAGTAGGGGTTTTTTGGATCAACTTTGCTTTCCTCTGTAAAAGAACCTTGTTTTATGCTACCATAGACCTCATCTGTAGAGATCTGAAAAAACATTTTTCCAGAATATTTCCTGCACGCTTCCAGTAAAGTATAAACCCCGCAAATATTGCTTCCGATAAAAGGCTTGGGGTCCTTTATAGAGTTATCGACATGCGTCTCAGCAGCAAAATTAACTATTATGTCTGAACCTTCAACCAGAGGTTCAACAGCCTTTTTCTCAGCTATGTCACCTTTGACGAATCGATATCTGCTGTCTTTTTCAACAGCCATCAGGGCATCTTTATTTGCGGCATAAGTTATTTTGTCCAAATTTGTTACTTTTATATTTTTGTATTTGCTGAGAACAAACCTGATAAAATCAGAAGCCATGAAGCCCAAACCGCCTGTAACAAGAACAGCCTTATTTTCCATAAAATCAAACACTTAAGGAGCAAAATCTATTTTCCCCTCTGATGCTTTTTTCAGCCTCTCAACGGTTTTCTGGGGCGCCTCTTTTATAGCTCTTGTAGAACTCGTGGTTTCGCTAAATCCGGAATCCCCTGCCCATCTAGGGACAATATGTATGTGCAGATGTTCAACTGTCGCGCCAGATGAAGGCCCCATATTAAACCCTACATTGAATGAGTGGACATCATAAACTTTTTCTGTCAGATCCAAAAACTTTTTCATCAGCGAGAAAAAATCTTTCAGCTCCTCTTTGGTAAGATCCCTTATATCCTTTACATGCCTTTTGGGCATCACCATAAGATGGCCATAATTGTATGGGAACTCATTCGCAATGACAAAAGATGATTCAGTTGAGTGTATCAAAAAGCCTCCCCTGTCTTCTCTGCAAAAAATGCATGCGCCGAGCTTATCCCCTGGTTTTTTGCGGTAAGCTTCCCTGAATTCTGTATGGATATAGGATTTGAACATAATCTTCTAGGTTCTGGGTATAGGTTTATATAGATTTTCCCTATTAAAATCACAAGGGCTGGTATCCGGGGAAGTCCACGCGAACGAAGTGATCTGGATTCTTTTGGGTGCTCGGCCCTTTTTTAAAGGGCTGATATGAGAGGGTTAATACTCGCCGGAGGTCACGGAACCAGGTTAAGGCCGCTCACTTTTACAATAGCCAAGCAGCTGCTCCCAATAGCAAACAAACCGATTTTATTTCATGTAATAGAAGACCTCAAAAACGCTGGGATAACAGAAATAGGGATAATTGTTGGCCATACAGAAGAGCGTGTAAAAAGCATAAAAGATGCTGTTGGCGACGGCTCCGGTTTCGGTGTAAAAATTACATACATCTTCCAGGATGCGCCGAGAGGTTTGGCTCATGCTGTTCTAATAGCAAAAGATTTTCTAGGTTCAGGCCCTTTTGTTGTATATCTGGGAGACAATCTGATCAGAGGCGGAATTAAAAAATATGCGGATGAGTTCAAGGCAGGCGATTATGACCTTGGTGAGTTTTTCGTCCACTATAAGAACCCGGAAAAGTATGGGGTCCCTGTCTTTGATGGAGAGAAGCTTGTCGGTGTAATAGAAAAGCCAAAAACAAAACCAGACACAGACCTTGTGCAAAGCGGGGTCTATTTTTTCCGGCCTAACGTATTTGATGTCATTAAAACGCTCAAGCCTTCCCAGAGAAATGAACTGGAGATAACAGACGCGATGGATAAGATGATCAAAGGGGGCTATAAAGTAAAGTACTGGGTAGCTGAAAACAAGTGGTGGAAAGATACAGGGACTCCCGAAGACATTCTCGAAGCCAATCAGCTGGCACTTGGAGACATTAAAAAATCGATAACAGGTTATGTAGAAAATACAGTAAAAATAGAAGGTGAGGTCATAGTTTCTGAGGGCACAAAAATACAGGGAAACACGAAAATTATAGGCCCTGCAATTATAGGCAAAAATTGCATTATCTCAAATTCCGTGATAGGTCCTTATGTCAGCATAGGCGACAACTGTGAGGTCGAAAATTCAAAATTAGAATCGTCGATATTCATGAAAAATTCTAAAATAAACTGCAGTGAAAAAATAAGCCAAAGTATAATAGGTGAAAACGCGAGAGTTTCCGATAAAAAAGGATCCTCGAGCCTAATCATCGGTGATGGATGCCAGGTTTCAATATGACCTGGCAAGAAGCCTTATCCCTTTTTCTAACCCAATTTTCGGGGACCAGCCAAGAACTCTTTTAGCTAAGCTGTTGTCCCCGCAGGAAAACTTCCTTTTCTCATTGTATTCAGTAAACTCTAGGGCCGCTTTTTTCTTCAAAGTGTTTTCCAATTCCTTTACAACATCAAGAGTGGTCAACGCCTTCCCGCTGCAGAGGTTGATTATGCCAGTAACATCTTTTGTGATGGAAAGAAATATGCCTTCAATTATATCATCAACATAAGTCCAGTCCCTTTTTTGCTTTCCGCCGCCCCAGATGCTTAGTGGTCTGCCGTTCTTCAGAGAATCAACAAACTTCGATATCATTGCCCCTCTTGCATCTATTTTCTGCCCGGGCCCGTATACATTGAATAACCTGTTTACGACAACAGAAAATTTTTTTGAGTAGCTGAAGCAAAGTATTTCGCCTATTAGCTTGCTTGCCGAATAAGGCGAGTTTGTAAAATCCGCTGGGTAATCTTCAGTTGCCTTATTCTCTTCGTTTGAATTTTTATAAACTTCAGAAGTGCTTACAAAATGAAATCTTTTTACCTTGTTCTGCTCAGCTGCCTTAAGCAGATTCAGGGTGCCTAGAATATTAGTCTCAAAGATCTCAGATTCGCCGCCTTTAGAAACAGAAGCCAGGTGGCTTATCGCATCGCAGCCTTTTGCCTGCTCTAGGCAGCCAGAATACTTCCTGATGTCGCCTTTGAACAAAACAGCTTGGTGCCCTTCTGACTCCAGCCTTTTTGCCAGATGTGATCCTATGAAGCCTCTAGCCCCTGTTACCAAAACTTTCATACTAAATCTCAAAAGCAAAACAACTTTATAAAACTATCCCAATCTGGCTTATATCCACAAACAATAATATTATTCTTGTTATGCCCCCCACGGTAATAGCCCTAATACCTGTGTATAACAGCGGGAAATTCATAGAGAAAAGCCTCAATTTTGTTCTGGGACAATACTATCCTGTGAAAGAAGTGTACGTGATAGACGATGGCGGTAAAGACGACACTGTCCAAATCTCTGAGAAAATAGCGAAATCCTCCAAGAAAATAAAAGTTCATGTCCTAAAAAAACCGCATACAGGGATGAGGGGAAACATGCTCAACGATGTGATCAAAAAAATAAGGTGCGACTTGATATGGATTGTTGAAGCAGATGCCTATCACGACAAAGATTTCCTAAAAAACATGGTTAAAGATTTTGAAGACCCTCAAGTCGGTGGAGTGATAGGAAGGGAATACCCTATGCACGTAAACACCTTTCTTGACAAGTGCCGTGTGATAGAGTTTGAATACAAGTACAAGAATTACAATCCTTATACAGCATGGGTAATCAGGAAAAAGGCCTTGGAAAAAGCTGGCGGATTTTCTGAAAATACGTGGCTTTTTGATGACGTTCTTTTAGGCAATGATCTGAAAAAGGCTGGCTACAAAATAAAATTCCAGGCAAAGAGCAAAAGACGCCATTTCCAGAAAACCTCGATTAAGGCACTTTTGAGGCAAAGGCGCTTCTGGGGTTATGCCTACTACCTGACCCTGAAAAACAGGAAGTACATCCCAAAGTACATACCTATATGGACAGCCGGCCTTGTTGCGCTTCCAGTAGCAGCTTTTTATTATCCAACACTAACGCTGTCAGCTATTGCAGGCCTTTTAGCCCTGCTATTCCTAAATGCCGGGATAAAACTAAAAGGCCACACAAAAAATCCGGCTGCGGTAATCTCCATTGTCCTGATAAGACTTTTCAGGCAGATAATAACAACGATTTATTTCTGGCTCGGTTTATTATTAAGGGCAGCTGGAAAAAACATCCTATGAATTATAAACAATTCTATAACGACCTTTTTGAAAGAAGAGGGGCTTATTTCCACAAATGGGTTACCCTGAAAAACAGGACTTATCTGGAGCATGCAAGGCGAATAAACAATTTTATTGACAAGACAGGAATTGTGTTGGATTTAGGCTGCGGCGATTGTTACATAACAAACATACTCAGCAAAAAATCAGACGTTTTAGGGACTGACATTTCCCAGAAAGCTTTGAAACTGGGAAAATCGATCTACCCTAACCTGAAGCTTCTCACAGGCTCTGCAATTGCTATTCCGTTAAAAGGCAATTCAGTTGATTTTGTCACGACTAGCAAAATAATAGAGCACCTGACTCCAGAAGATGCAGAGACCATGTTAAAGGAAATAAGACGTGTGCTTAAGCCAGGCGGAAAGCTTGTCCTAAGCACTTCAAACCCTTTGAACATCTGGGAAAAGATCCTGCACATTTATCTGAGATTCAAATCAGAGGAAGAGGAGCACCTTAAAGAATATCTCACAGAAGATCTCAGGCAAACAGTTAACAGGCACCTTTCCGTTGAAAAAATAATTGAAAAGGCAGACCCGCCTTTTTTCAAGCACTTTCCTGGCCTCAGCGCTTTCGTGATGTTTTCGCAAAAACTCTTCTTGAAAATTTTCCCAGTATTTACCAAATATTTTAGGAATCAGTTATATGTGGTTGCAGTGAAGAAATAATGCGGAGATTACTCATTAATTAATTTTTTGTAAATTTCTATATACTTCTCAGCGTTTTTCTCCCAAGTAAATTTTTGGGTTATTTTCTCCCTGCTGTTTTTTTCTAGGAGAGATTTCATTCTTTTATCCCTTTTTATTTTCAATAGAATGTTTCCGAGGTCGTCAAAATCCTTCGATAAAATACCGTCCTTCCAGTTCCCGATTATTTCCCTAGTCCATTCCGTGTCTGATGCGACCACAATTTTACTGGCTGCCATATATTCGAAAATCTTTATCGGGGAGAACCCGAAACTCTCAGAACCCCAGGATTCTGAATAAGGCGCCAATGCAACATCTATAGACGATAGGAATGCGGGGACCTCATCGTTATTTATTTTTCCTGCGAAAGTTATTGTTTCTTCAAGCTTATTTTTGCTCACGTAATCTTTTAATTCAGAAATATATTTCCTGTATCTTTCATCTCCGCCTGCCAGAACCAGCTTTATCTCAGGGATATCCTTTTTCGATTTTTCCGCTGACTTTATAATCTGAAGTATATTCTGTCTTGGCCCAAGTTCGCCTATGACAGCAAGAATAAAGTCGTTTTTTTTAAAGCCGAATTTTGTCCTGTAATCGTTTTTAACTGAGAACCGCTCTGGATCAGCTCCATTGGGTATAGCTTCTATCTTGTTCTGATTTAAGCCGTGTTTTATTAATGAATCCTTTATGGAATTTGAGACAGCTCCAACATAATCAGCTGACTTTACTATTTTTTTAATCCACTGTTTTTTAATTGCCTGCAAAATCGGATATAATATCTTGTCTTTCAAAAAACTCATTTTGATCTCATAAGACAGGAAATTATAGTTTATTTCTGCTACTCTAGGTATTCCTGTCAGTTTAGAGGCAAAAAAGCCGGTTATTTGTCCTGGATCACAACGATCGTGGATAACATCTATATTGTACTCCTTGCAGATTCGGACAGATTTTCTTATACTAAATAAAGAGCCGAAAAATCGGCCTGGGGGTATAGAAGATTTTACAGATTTATGGAAAAGAATGTTTCCTATTGATTTCTCCTCAGAGATGTCAGCAAGAATATGTATTTCAACTCCTTTCTTGCTCATTGCCTTCGAGAACTCTGTGTGGTGCGTCGCTGCTCCGCCTGTTCCAGGAAGTTTAATATGAGGGCAAATGAGCAATACCTTCAATGGCTTGGCCTTAAGCGAATTCTGGGAAATCTTCATAAGTATGTATATCCTGACTTAGTCAATAATATAGTTACGAAAAACAACTACATATAAGCTTTTGCCGCACATATGAAAATTCTCCATTTAGGGAAGTATTATTACCCGCATTCTGGTGGTGTAGAAACGTACACACAAACAATAGCAGAATCGCTTGTTAAGAAGTCTCATGATGTTGAAGTTATAGTTAACAATAAAGAGAGGGAATCAAAGATAGACTATGTAAACAAGGTAAAGGTAATAAGACTGTCAAGGCTAACAGATCTTTTCCATGCGCCGTTTTCAAAGTTCCCTTTCGCCTACATTAAAAAAAGCGGGTTCGATATTATACATCTCCATGTTCCAAATCCCTGGCTCGAATTAAATCTTTTAGCTTATTTTTTATTTTTTGGGAAGAAGGAGAGGTTTGTAGTGACGTACCATGCTGACGTTCCCCATTACACAGCCTTTCACAGAATAATGGATTACTTCAGGACGTGTTTTACATATCCCCTCTTAAAGATTTATGCAGATTCAATAATACCAACAAGCGAAAACTATATAGATGGATCGTTCTTTCTTAGAAAGCTCAGAAATAAAATAACAGTAGCCCCCATAGGGATAGATACTAAATCGTATTTTGTTGACAAAAAAAACCTTGAACAAACCAAACGAAAATATAAAATAGGCAGCGGGAAAGAAAAAATTATATTATTCTATGGGAGATTGGTCAAGTATAAAGGAGTTGAATACCTTCTGGAGGCATTCTCAATGTTAAATAAAAAAAACGTAAGGTTATTTATTGTTGGCGATGGCGACCTCTCCGGGAAATTACGGGCCAAAGCAAAAAATCTGGGGTTAAGCAACATCGTATTTACAGGCCACGTTAACAATGCAACAATGAATTCGTTCAGGTTTCTGGCTGATATTTTCGTGCTACCCTCAATAAATAGGGGTGAAGCCTTCGGGATCTCTATAATCGAGGCAATGTATTTCAAAAAACCAGTGGTTACCACGAACATAAAAAACAGCGGAGTCGCATATGTAAATGACGGGTTAAAAATCAATTCTCTAAATTCTCAGAGCGTTGTTGGGTCTAAAACAGGTTTAATTGTTGAACCAAAGAATTCTAAAGAGCTTTCTGATGCAATTGACTATCTGCTATCAAATACCAAGATCGCAGAAAAACTTGGGGAAAATGGATATAATAGGGCAATTCAAAATTTCACAGAAGAGAAATTCACAGACAGGATAAATAAAATTTACGAAAGCCTGAAAAAGCAAATATGAAAATACTAATCACATCAGATCTGGGATATCCGTACATAGGTGGCGGCGAGAGCTATGTTATTAGTCTCTCGAAAGCACTAATAGGCCTAGGCCATGAAGTCCACTGGGCAACAAGCAGGATAGGCGAAACAGCTAGAACAGAGGACTACGAAGGCATAAAAATGCACAGAATGAGGATACTCTTTCCAAAAAGCTATCTTTTCCCTGGAAGGCATACGTTCCCTCTAACTTCTTTTATACCGCTGGTGAGGCTTTCAAAAGAATTTGATGTCCTCCAGTTCACAACATTTTTAGCCGGTGTGATTGGCGCAAAAGTCGGCAAAGTTGCGAAAAAACCGGCGATCCTGTTTTGCCATGAATTTTTTGGCAGACTCTGGAAAACAATAGGGCAAAGCAAACTCGAAAGGAATGTCTTTCCACACATAGAGAATTATATAGCAAAGCAGGATTATACTTGGGCCATGACGCCTTCGCTTTATTCGAAAATGACATTGGCAAGGGCTGGATACCCAGAAAAAGAGATAACCGTGATCCCGCACGGGATAGATAAAATATTTACTGAAGATGTTTCTGGCACCCCTCTTCGAAAGAAATACAAATTGGGAAAAAACAAACTTTTCGGTTATACAGGACGACTTTCGATAAAAGGCACTGGCCAATCAAAAAATCTTTTGGGCTTGCTGGAAGCGACAAAGCTGGTGATAAAGGAGGTCCCTGATGCAAAACTTGTGCTTGGCGGAAGCGGATTTGATGACATAAAAAAGCATATAGAATCAATGGGATTGGAAAACAATGTTGTTTATGTTGGAAAAAGGCCATTCAATGAAGTCCCGCAATTCTATTCGATGTGTGATGTTATTGTCTGTCCGGCGCTTTCAGATGGATATTGTTTTGTTCTAGGGGAGGCGTCTGCTTGCGGGACACCAATAGTTGCAACAGGCCAAGGATCGCACCCAGAAAGGATCGTAGACGGAAAAAATGGCTTTATTACAACAAAAGAACCAGAGTCAATGGCCAAAAGCATAATAAAAATCCTTCGAGATAAAAAATTAGCAGGAAAGCTAGGCGAAGAAGGGAAGAAAATGTACAGGAAAGATTCCTGGAAATCAGTTGCAAAAAAATATGTTGATGTTTATGAAAACACAATAGAGAAATACAGAAATAAATAGTTATGGGAGACCATTACAAAAAAGTTAGGGAAAAATACAGGAAAGGGAGCAAAGATTACTGGAACTCGATGGCTAGAAAATATAAGTCATCTGCTATATTAATTCCAGGTGACCTGGAAATCAAAAACCAGTATTACAACCTGTTGCATGAAAGGGTCATGTCGAAAGTTTTTTCTGGGATACCGAAAGGGTCGAAAATATTGGAAATAGGTTGCGGTGTCGGCAGGTGGAGCATAAAACTCGCGAAAATGGGCATGGATGTCACAGCCACTGACATCAGCAAAGAGATGGTCAAAATAGCAAAAACAAATGCGAAAAGAGAAAAAGTAAAAATAGGGTTCCAAGTCACCGGCGCAGATGAAATAAATTCCAGGAAAAATTATTACGATTATGCGCTTTCTGTGACGGTTTTGCAGCACATAATTGATGAAAGCAAAAGAATCAGGGCAATAGAAAATCTGGCAAAGTCTGTTAAAAAAGGCGGGAGAATAATACTTTTGGAGAGGGTAGGCAAAGAAATAGGCGAATTCCATGTCAAACCATTTACTCTGAAAAAATGGAAATCAGTATTCAATGCTTACGGATACGAATTGGAAAAAAGGTCTGGTGTGGACCTGAGCCCATTTATAACGATAATAAATAAAATAGGAGCAAAGGTCAGATATAAGGGGGAGCTCACAGATTTTCCAGGCAAAGATTCCCTTGAGGACACAATGTCACGAAAAGCCCTGTCTGCATACAAAACAAGCCTCAGGATAGCGACAAAACTGTCAAAACCGATAGACTACCACCTGGCCGATTTGCCATGGTTAAAAAGCAGGACAGCGCACAATATTTTGATTTTCAAACGAGTGAAGCAGAATTTAGAAAAATGATAAAAACTATGAACCACGATTGGGAAGAAGAATGGGTCGAATTTAAGGGGCTTAATTTTTTTGGCAAAAGGTTAGCCAAGGCCCAGAAAAAGGCAATCCAGAAAGTTTTCAATAAAATAAATTTGCAAAAAAGCGCTAAAATAATAGATGTTGGCTGCGGCTCTGGCAAACTCCTTCATTTCATGAAATCCTTAGGGTACAAAAATAGCATAGGGGTAGACGTCTCAAAAAGCGCGCTAAAACTGTGCAAAAACTTCAATCTCATAGAAGGGAAAGATGTGTTTTTCGCTGACATAACCAAAGGGTTTGGCAGAGGCGGATTTGATTTGGTGTTTTCTGATGGCATGTTAGAACACTTTGAGGATATAGGCCCGTTCATCAGAGAAATGTCTAAAATAAGCAAAAAATACGTTCTTATACTGCAGCCAAACCACTTCTCACTCTGGAATAAGATAATAAGAAAGACAGTGGGCGAAGCTGTTAAGGAGTACACATATTCTGTCTCTGACTTTGAAAAAGCCTTTGGAAAGTACGGATTTAAATTAGCATTACAAGATTCCTATAACTTGAATGAACAATTTGCTCTTTTATTTCAAAGAGCATGATCAGGGAATCTGGCATTAATGGGTTCTTGGAAAAGGATATGCAGAAAGAAAAGCGCCTAGAGAAAGTATCTTAAACGCTTTCTTTCCGCAGGGTGGATAGAAAAAGAAAAGCTTATGGAAAAAGAAATTGAAATAAAATTTGGGATAAAAAACTGGGATAAAATAGCCCTTCTGGCAGTCATAATAGTGTTTTTCGGCATTAACCTCTGGGTTACTTTTTCCAGCAATATAATATTTGGGGACGAGGCTTTCCATACCCATGTAAGCAAATGGATGGCAAAAACAGGGGAAATACCAAAGTATATACCTTTATACGAAACAGATATCCACAAGCAAGCCTATACTAAATATGTCAGCCCCCATTTACTGATGTCTGGAATATTCTCTGTTTTTGGCTTCTCAGAATTTTTAGTTAAATTGTTAATACCGCTAGTGAGTTTGCTGACAGCTGTTGTGCTCTATTTGCTTGCAAGAAAACACTTCCCTAGAAAAAGCGCATTTTTAATAATACCAATATTCCTGGGTTTCCCCGCAATGGCAACTTATTCTGTACTTTTTTATGCAGATATATTCCTTGTGCTTTTTGCATCGCTGGCAGCTTTTTTCCTTTACCAGGCTTTTGAGACCTCTCAGAAAAAATATTTTATGCTCACAGGCATCTTCACGGGGCTGTCAATGCTTGCAAAAAAGTCGGGTTTTATACTAATACTAATGATAGCTATCTGGTTTTTGTACAATGGAAGGAAGGATAAAACCTTCGGCGGCATGTTTTCCAGTCCCTATTTTAAACCCGCTGCAATCGCTATCCTAATGGCCCTGGTTGTCTCTGGCCCCTGGTTTGCAAGGAACCTGAGCTTGTTCGGCACAGTTGAGTGCGGTTTTCCGTTATTCAGCGACCAAGCATGCAAAATTGAATCAACAGAGACAGGGCAACAGCTCGATAGGATACCTAATGTCGGAAGCACAGAACAGACACTCCTAAGCTACGGCCTAGTGAACTACATAGAATTTTCCTATTCCTTGGTTTTATTTTTCTTGGCAGTATGCGGCCTCTGCTTGGTTCTGGTAAGAAGAAGCAATAAGTTGGATAGATTTGCAATCTTAATGCTCATAACATTTGGAATACTCCTCAGCTATTTTGCAATAGATGTGGCTTTCTACAGGGTTGAGGATTTCTCGAGACAAATGCTCCTTAGCATACTGTCTTTAAGCTTCCTCAGTTTTTTGTTTGTCAATGAAGTCATGAACTCAAAAAACAAATACCAGAAGCATATAGCTTTCATAGTGATAGTGATTGTTCTTTTCGTTACATTTTCTGCGGCAAAATCTAAGGCTGAAACAATGGTCCAGGTAAAGAAATTCTCCTCCGGATTTTATGAAGCTGCAAATTGGATAAAAATGAATACGCCCCAAGATTCCATACTCCTTTCCCTGTGGGGCCACCAGACAATCTATACAACTGAAAGAAAAACTTATTGGGTCACACCCAGCGATGCCGGACTGGTCTTGGCAACGCGAAATCAGACAGGCATCGATACGATGAAAAAGTATGGAATAGATTACATATTTGTCCAGAAGTGGTCTGTCTACAAAGGGGATTATTACCAGGGCTATCCAGAGGCTTTTGTGAATTGGCTATTATCCAATCCTGCTTTCACAAAAGAGTTCGAGAATACTGACACATTTGTCTTTAAGGTCAACTGATTTTTGTTTTGGTATTTGCTTATATACAACAGAATTTAATTTATCTAATTCTCTTATGAATAAAACAATAATCATTCCAGCGTATAATGAAGAGCAGGGAATAGAGGCTGTCATAAAAAGATGCAAAAAAGTCTGCGAGAAAGGGGATGAAATACTTGTTGTTGATGATGGGTCTAGAGACAAGACATACGAGATCGCGAAAAAGACAGGCGTTACTGTTGTTAAGCATCCTCAAAACAAGGGGAAAGCTTTTGCGCTCAAGACTGGTTTTGATAACGCGAAAAACGACATTGTTATCACAATAGATGCTGACTGCACATACCCTCCGGAATATATTCCTGAGATGATGAAATACCTGAAAGATTATGATATTGTTGTTGGCTCGAGATTCAGGAACGGGATTCCGAAAGGGCTGCCAATACACAGGGGTTTAGCAAATATAATGGGAGCGCAGTTCACGAGTATTTTGCTCAGGAGAAAGCTTACGGACATAACCTCTGGCCTCCGGGCTTTCAGAAAAGACATTATTAAAAACTGCCCTATCAGGGCGAAAGGACTTGACTTTGAAGCAGAATTCACTGCCCGCGCAATTACACGGGGATACAAATACAAAGAAATCCCAATTATTTATGAGGAGAGAGCTGGCCAGTCAAAGCTGAAATTTTTCAACCATATTGCGAAGTTTACTGTTGCTATTTTGAGGGGGAAGTTCCAGAATTGATAGCCTTTTCTTTTAAAAAAGAAAATGCTATCCTACCGAAAAGAAAATAAATACATGTCCGCTTGGTTAAATATTTTCTACAAAGAAACGTTTCATCGAAAGAAAATATGCAGTTGGCTCCAGAGAGTTCAGAGCTTTTTGGTCGTTTCCGGCCTCTCTGGATAACCTCTCTAAAACCTTATGATCGTGTAATGCGCTCTTCAACGCTATTTGAGTTTGACGAATTCTGGTAGATTGTGCCATAATATTATTTCATTTGTTAAATAAAGTAGGCGATTGATAGTCTCCAGTCGAACCCAAATTATCCTTTTAAAAACCTATCCTGCCCTAAATTATATACTTTGATATGTCAGACATCGGTATCGTTGGTTATGGCGCATACATCCCTAGATTTAGGATTAAAGTAGAAGAGATAGCAAGAGTCTGGGGAAAGAATGCAGAAGATATAAAAAACGGTTTAATGGTCTTTGAGAAAAGCGTGCCTGATACAGATGAAGATACAATTACAATCTCTGTTGAGGCTGCCAAGAATGCGCTGCTCCGTGCGCAGATTGATCCGCAAGACATTGGAGCTGTTTACATTGGTTCAGAATCACATCCTTATGCAGTAAAGCCGTCCGGAACTGTAGTCGCAGATGCGCTCAACTTAAGCAATCACTTGATGGTCGCAGACTTTGAATTCGCATGCAAAGCAGGGACAGCAGCTATGCAATGCGCTTACGGGCTCGTGAAAGCAGGCGAAATAAAATATGGTTTGGCTATTGGAGCAGACACCTCTCAGGGAAGGCCAGGCGATGCACTTGAGTTCACAGCAGCTGCTGGAGGCGCAGCATTCATAATTGGTAAAGATCCTCTTGCGAAACTTGAAGGGACATATTCCTTCACCACAGATACAGCAGATTTCTGGAGGCGGGAGGGGGAAGATTATCCAACTCACGCAGCGAGGTTCACAGGAAAGCC
>CAYYYJ010000001.1:120451-122521 GCA_964476045.1 uncultured archaeon
GTTTTGGATCTGGCAAAACCTGGCCAAAGGATTTTGATGACTTCGTATGGATCTGGAGCAGGGTCAGACTCTTTTAGCTGGGTTGTGACAGACAAGATTTTGGAGAAGCGCGATTTAGCGCCGAAGACTGCGAGTTACGTAAACAACAAAGAGTATGTTGATTACGGGAAATACGTTAAACTGAGGAAAAAATTGAAATTATGACAAGTAAAAGGGTAGCTGTTATTGGGGCTGGGTATACGAAATTTGATGAACACTGGGAAAAATCGCTCAGGGATCTTGCTACAGAAGCAGGCGGGAAAGCTTTACATGATGCAAAGCTCGAGGGCAGCAGCTTACAGGCTCTTTACATTGGAAATATGTCAGGAGGCCGGTTCATCGGACAAGAGCACTTGGGAGCTCTAGCTGTAGACCAGGCTGGCCTTAATCCTATACCTGCGACCAGGATTGAAGGCGCGTGTGCTTCTGGAGCACTAGCTTTCAGAAAAGCTATGATATCAATCCAGGCAGGCGAGCATGACATAGTCATGGCTGCTGGCGCAGAGAAAATGACTGATGTAAAGGGTGAGCATGCTGTTGCCGCCCTAATGAGCGCTGGAGACCATGAATGGGAATCTGCGATAGGGTTGACTTTTTCTGCTTTGTATGCATTGATTGCGAGATGTCACATGAAACAATACGGAACTACTAATGAACAAATGGCAATGGTCTCTGTTAATAATCACAAGAACGGGGCATTAAACCCTCTCGCGCAATATCCGTTTCCAATAACTTTAGAAGATGCTCTAACAGCGCCAATGATTTCAGATCCGCTAAGATTGTATGACTGCAGTCCTATCACAGACGGAGCTGCCGCAGTAATTCTAGCCTCTGAAGAAACAGTAAAAAAATTAGGCATACAAAAACCTGTCTGGATTCTCGGTTCAGGCCAGGCTTCTGACACACTGGCTTTACACCACAGGAAAAGTTTCACGGAAATGGCTGCAACAAAAGCGGCCGCGAAGTTGGCTTACGAAAAAGCAAAGATGACCCCTGATAAAGTGAATGTTGCAGAAGTTCATGACTGTTTTTCGATTAATGAGATAATTGCAATTGAAGATTTAGGTTTCTGCAAAAAGGGGGATGGCGGGAAATTTGTCGAACAAAATAAAATTGCGATTGGTGGGGAGAGGCCAATAAACACTTTAGGCGGGCTAAAATCTATAGGACATCCTGTTGGCGCTTCTGGCATCCGCCAAATAGCAGATTTAGTAAGACAGTTAAGGGGGGAAGCAGGGAAGCTACAAGTTAACGGAGCAAAGATTGGCCTAGCCCAGAATGTCGGGGGGACAGGGGCTACTGCTGTTGTAAATATTTTGGGGGTTGAATAAAATGGGAGCAGTTGTTGCACATAACCGTGGGAGAAGAAGATGCCTGATAGACCTGACAAGATATTTTGAATCGCATTTAGCGCAAACAGGCGCACTTGGCGATGATCTAAAAATAGTTACAAGAGGAATAGTTGAGGAAGACGAAAGGGGCGCCTACGATCTAGGCAATTTCAGGTCTGGCGATGTTGTGGCTGGAAGGAAAAGAGTGAATGGTGGTTATGAAATAGAAGTCCGCATAGCGGGAAATAGATATTCGTGGGTGAAGTTATGAGCAACGGATCAATACCTTTGTTTTGGAGATTGAAGAAGTCGAAGTATTGTTTGATTGGCACTAAATGCAAGACTTGCAGCCAATTATTTTTCCCGCCGAAGACGCTTTGCCCTACTTGCAGGAGGAAAGGGGATCTCGAAGAATTCCAGTTCTCTGGGCAAGGCGAAATACTATCCCATACGACTGTCCAGACACCTCCTGACGGCTTTGAAGCTTACGCGCCTTATGCAATAGCGCTGATAAAGTTAGCTGAAGGCGCTGTTATTTCTGGCCAAATAGTCGGGGACAATTCTAAAATCGATATAGGGAAGAAAGTAAAGCCTGTTTTTAGGAAGATGTACGAAGATGGGGCAGGCGGCGTCATCCACTACGGGATAAAGTTTCAGCTGGTCGAATAAGCTATTTCTATATAGGATAAAATCCTATTAT
>CAYYYJ010000001.1:122621-137512 GCA_964476045.1 uncultured archaeon
ATAAAGTTTCAGCTGGTCGAATAAGCTATTTCTATATAGGATAAAATCCTATTATTGTAGGGAAAAGTCATATTTATATAGTATAAAACCTTATAAAAGCGTGGGAATCCCGGAAAATGAGATACGTGTCTTTTTTCTCTGATTGAAAAGATGTTTTCAGAAGTCAAAAAATCCTTTGAAAGGAGGGGCCATGCTAAATAAAACAGACCTCAAAATACTGGAATTCTGTTCGATGAGATACAGACACTTGCAGCCAGCAGAAATTTCTAGAGGCGTAGGACTGCACATAACAACTGTCGGGGACAGGCTAGAAAATCTTTATAAAAAACATTATCTCCTCAGGGAAAAATCAGGCAAAGGTTTTGCTTATAGGTTCAACTTCTCTGCAGACCATGCCAGAAAATTCAGGCTATTCTCTGATATGAATTTTGTGTATTCATTAGGAATAGAGAAATTGGTAAAGTTTATTTTAGAAAATAGGGCCAATCCCGAAATCCTCTGCTGCGTCCTTTATGGTTCTGCAATAAAATCAAAGGGCTTTAACGATATAGACATGCTTATTGTGTATAAGCAAAACCCGATAAAAGCCCCAACAGATTTCGATATTTTCCAAATGGGCGTGAAATCTTTCAGGGAGCTGTTTTCAATAGGCGAGCCAAGGCTCCAGTCAGCTATTGTGACAGGGAGAATAGTTATTGATAACAATTTCTTATTCCCTTATCTGGAAAACAGCTTGCCTATCAAAGCTTCAGAGGATATAATCAGTGAAATCGGGAAAAAATATGATGTTGAGATAAAGTCTATACAGGCATTGAAGAAGCCTTCTGCTGAAGAGCTCAGGAAAAGTATTTTGGATCTCCTTCAGCTAAAGGCTGTGAAGGGATTTGCTTCGAACAGGGTCGCTGTGCCAGCTAAATCCGAATTAAAAAAAGAGCTTTCTATGATAGATCCGGAATTAAACAAAACCATTGAAAAAGTAAAGTCAGCAAAAACATCTAAAGGCCTCTGGGAGATTTTCTACTCTGAAATCCTGGAGACATAAATAGCCTGATTTAAAGGGCTATTTACAATAATTACTATGAACAAACTTCTTTTAGCCCTCCCGCTGGCTTTAGTTGTACTAATTTCAGGCTGCAGCATTCCAGGATTGCCAGACTTCGGTGGAGGCGGGGTCAAGAGCCAATACGAAAATGATGTTGTGATTATCAAAGACCAAAGCGTGTTTCCGCAGAGCGTGAAAGCCAGCCAAGAAATAACGCTGGTTACCTACATCCAAAATTTGGGAGAGAGAATTAAGATCGATGCGGATGTTAACCTATATGATACATGCGGAGTTTTTAAGGAAACAAAAGTTAGTAAACCGTCAGGTTGCAGTGGAGTTGGCTGTAAAGTTTCTCTCCAACCTCAAGAAGTAAAAGAGATAAACTGGAAATTAATTCCAGACGAAAGCAAAGTAAAAGTCCCTATAGCTGCATGCAAGCTAAAGGTGTCTGTCAGCTACCCATACAAAACAGATTCCCAGACAGAATTGTATTTCATAGAGGCAAATGAAGGGCAACGACAGCAGGAACAAGGGACATTCAGGGAAAAAAGTTCAGCAGCCCAAAAAAGCGAAGGGCCTGTGGTCGCGTATATTGAACCTGACAAAAATGTGAGGCAACCTATATTCAGCAACGCCAAAGATTTTGGAGTTTCCTTGTATGTGGAGAATAAAGGTTCGGGATTTTTACAGGAAATAAAAACAATAGATAAAGCAGAAGTAACAGCACAAGTATTACTGACTACACTTTCAAATTGTTGGACAACTGGTTTTGCTGCTGCAGACATCAAACTCATAAACAAGAAATCCCCGCCTCAGGCATGCAAATTAACTGTACCTACAACAATAACATCAGAAAAAACAGCTAGAATAGAATCGTCAATAGACTACGTATACCAATTCAGAAAAGAGAGCCAGGTTACAATAGAGCCTGCTTAGCTCTGGTGGAAGCAATTTAAGGAAAATGCTCTGGAAATTAAGCTTTTTAGGAAAAAGCTTACTATATATAAACTTAAACCGCAAATATTAACTATTCTATTACTTTGTACTCATTATGGGAAAACACAAGAAACCTAAACTATATTTATTTGCAGCGCTTTTAGTTGGAGTCATTCTAGTCTCTGGATGCGCTGGAGGAAGCCAAGCTCCGACAGGTCTGGGCAATGGCGTCTCTATTTTAGAGTTCCGATCGAATCAGGAAGGGGCACAGCTAAGATCTAATGAACCTGTCCAATTTACTGCCAGAATACAGAACCAAGGGACAATAAAAGCGAAGAATTTGAAGGTCAATGTTGTAGAGCTTTTGGATAAGGATAGATGGTCAGGAATAACAGAGCAATTTTTAGGTGACCTTACTGGATTTAACCAAGAGCAGAACTTGCCTGGACCTGTAAGAACAATAACTTTCAGTTCGAGAACACCACAATTCGGCGTCCAGCAAACAGTCCAGCCAAAACTCAGTGTGAAATATGATAATGTTTTGAAAGGCACTGGGACAATAACTTTGGTTGATACAGACACGTTTATCCAGAGAAAAGATTCTGGCAAAGGCCTTGTTACAGAGTTCGGAACATCTGATGCAGGCCCTCTTCAAATACAGATGGAAGTTCCAGAAGTCAGGACAACAACTCAGGGATCTACATACGATCTTCTTGTTCCAGTCCATATAGTAATTACAGACAAATTAGGTGTTCCAGCCACAGGCCATGTAACACAAGGGCTTGCGCAAAGCCAGGATTATACTTATCCTGTCAGAGTGAATATAAGATGGCCTTCCAGACTTTCTTTAGATTTCACAGGCTCTGACCCGCTATGCCAGAATGGCGTGATAAATCTGAACCAGGGAAAATCTTATGACACAACATGCATACTCAGGGTTACTAACCCGCCGCAGAGAGGTGCTGCAGCTGAAAAGGTCAGTTTTGAAGTAGAGCTCCAGTATACTTATGAAGTTTTGCAGTCTTTATCTCAGCCAATAACTGTCCTGAAGACATCAACTGGCTTCTAAATATTTATGTTTAATTACAGATCAAAATCCGTCTTACTTCTATCAGTTCTTTTACTTGTTTTGGTTTCTGGATGCACAAGTTCTGATAAAAAAGGGGCTTCGTCTTCTGCGGTTGTTATAGAGGCTTTTGAGCCTGATATTAAGGGGATTCCAATAAATCCCGGTGAAGAATTACAGTTCAGTTTGATTGTCAGGAATACAGGGTCTGAGGACGCGAAAGATATAACTATCAATATAGCTGGGATGGAAGGTTGGGATTCTGGTACGTGGACTGGAGGGTGCGCTCCTACAAATAGTATCAGCGGGAATATAGTTACAGGATTGATACCTAAACTTGCTCCGCCTAATCCAGAATTTGGGACTCCCGGAGAATCAAGGCAGTGCATACTCAAAACAAAAGCCCCTGCAGCTCTTCGCCTAGACCAAACATTCCAGCCTAAAGTTTCGATAAGATATACTTATGACAGCATTACTGTTGGCAGGATAACAATCCCTTCAAGAGAAAAGGTTGTGATAAGGCAAGATTCTGGACAAGCATTGGATGCTGAAACCACTTTCAAATCAGCAAGCCCGATTGATATTGATCTTAGCACTAGAGGCCAGGGGGGCCAAGTCCGAATTTCTGGATCTACTGATGTAAAATTCCCATTATTTATTACAGTAAGCAATCTTGGAGGCGGTTTTGTCTGTAAATCCCCTTCCTCCTGTTCAGACACGTTGAAAAAAGTTCCTTTACAAGTCGAACCGAAAAGCCAGCTTCTGACTGTGCAAAGTTGTATCTCCGACAACGAAATAGATTTATTCAGGGGGCAGAGAGGAGAAATAAAGTGTGATTTGACTGCGAAAAAGAGCGCTGACAGGCTTGTTGACGACCTTGTTTCTGTCGAGGTCAAATCAACCGGATATGGATATACTATAGAGCAGCCTGGACCTGTAATAACTGTTAAAAGATCAGCAGCCTCCTGAACTATTTGAAGTCAGCCAAACTCTTCTGCTTCTTTTCTTCAACAGGTTTTTTGCCCTTTTTTTCAGGCATTTGGGTTATTGCTACTTTCAGTCTGGCCGCATTCAACTTCTCCTCATCCTCTGGGCTGAAAACAGGGATGCCGTAAACGCCGTCAAAACCAGGAAGTATTTTTACTTTCCCTTCCCGTGTGTCCAGAATATTTTTCGCTATTTTTTTATCGACTATTTTTTCCAGGGCTTCCAGTTTCGCATCAAATACTGCATTGAATTCTGATCCGAAAGCTTGGATTAGTTTATTGTAAATCTCCCAGACATTTCTTGATGCGGGGTTTACAGAGCCTAAACTGAACGAGATTATCTCTGACAAAGGGATTGTTGATCTGAAGTTTGGCCTATTTTTTAACTTGAAGCCCTCTGGCCTCTCAGCGAGTTCTTCAACCCTGCTAAGGACACCTACAGTCAATTTTCTTTTGCAGTTAGGACAGATCTCATTTATTTTCTTAGATTCTTTGGGGTCTAAAGAGATGCCGCATAGCCTATGGCCGTCTACATGATATTTACCGCCCTCAGGGAAAAATTCCACAGTCCCTTTTAACCCATTTACTGTTCTTATACAATTTAGAATATTTGGATATGTTACTTCCTTCAAATCCATTACAGTGGCTTCCCGGCCTATTTTCCACGGATAAAAAGAATGCATATCACTAAAGCTTACAAGATTTATATCGTCCAGGAACTCCAGTCTTGATAACATTGCAGGGTCAGCACTCAAACCGGTTTCAACAGCATGTATATTTTTCGTTTTTTCTTGGAAACATTCTTTTAAGGAATCGAATCCGGATTTTTCACCAAAGATGCCAAACCAAGGTGTCATGCAATTATGAACTGTTGCTGACGGGGTTACAAAAGAATTGTCATCCTCGACTTCTAGATTATATACTGGCCCGAAATAATCCTCTTCTTTCATGCTCTTAACCGGAATATAGGCATATTCGTTGTCAATCCATCCATGCCGTCTATCCGACTTTGTTTTAAATTTTTCGAAAACAGGGTCTTCTAAGAGATTATGCCTATCCTCGTAAAAAGAAAGATTACGGAAACACAAGTTGTCATGGGAAGCTATTATTTTACGATGACCAATTCTTTTATTGTAAGCATTAAGCGTCTCCTTTGTAACCCTAGATATCGATGGTATGATTCCGAGCCTGAGGCATATGAGCTTTATTTGTGTCGATAGGATTTCGGATGTGGATATGCCGGTATCGCCCCTCCACCAGCCTCTAAGTAATTCCGCCTGTTTATCTGTAGGCAAGTATAAAATCCAATCAGGCATTTTTTTTGAAAACGCTCTTTTAGGGCCATCTTCGTAGAAAATCCTTCCAAATAGGTCAACAAGGATTTTAGAATAAAACATCAGATCAAAACCGTTTCTGCTCCTTTTTTTTGCAATGTTAATTCCAAAAGCCGATTTCATTAGTCCTATTACGTCTTCTATATAGTTATTTTCTTTGGGGCCAAAAGAAAACCCTATTAGATTTTTTCTTGGGGTTACCCAACCTTCAGCGAGATAATAACCTACAAGCCTGCAAAATTCAGGAGTTATTTTTATCAGATTCTTGATATGTTTATCCTGCCTTCCGGTTTTGGGTAAAATGGATTGGCCTTTTATTCTGTAAGGAGCCATTTCTATGCAATCAGAAATCCTTATCTCGTTTGTGTCCTCAATTTTTTGTATCCTTGGATACAAAATCACGTCGTTTACCTGCAGGTTTCTTGCCTGTATCCAATCAGGCTTATATTGCTTGAAATGCTCTTTCTGGCATTTGTGTGTTCTTGAAGAGCTGTTCGGTTTGCACAGTGCGCTTATATATGAACAATTTTTTATGGTTTTTATTGCCAGAAATGGATGCTCGCCTGTAACTGTTATACCCTCAGAAAAGTAATACGGGGTTATTTTATAGACCTTACCCCCATACGGCCGCATGAAGGTTTTTGTAACTTTTTTATACACCCCTTTATGGGTTAATACCCTATCTCCAACTGTTACATTAGAGATCTTTTTTAATTCCGGATTACACAATACTTTTTCGTCTGGAACTAAGCAATGTGCAGGGACAATTTCAATTTCAGGTGAAATTGAGGCCATCATATCAACCAGCTCTATCGCAGAAAAACCGAATATAGGACGGCCATCATAATCTATCCTGCCCTTTTTCAGTAATCTATCAGTTATCTGGTCAACAACATCCAAGCTTGGCGCGAACAAAAGAAAATGTATTCGCCTGCCTTTTCCGCCTTGTGTGTACATTAAAGAAATTTCAGAAGTGCAGATGAAAGGGAAATCTGTTTTGGATCTTAGTATACCAGTGGAGTCTTGTGGAACAAGATTTTCTTTAATTTCTCTATTCCATTTAGGGTGCTGGAAATCACCTGTTCCGATAACATTGAGGCCCTTTATTCTAGCATTCTTTTCCAAATTCTCCAGGTTTATGTTTTTACTACATGCCCTAGCGTATTTGCTGTGGATGTGCAGATCAAGATAATTTACAGCCATTTATTACCCCCTCCAAAGTTTCTTTTGGTATCAAATCGAAATTAAGCGCAATTCTGTAGTGGTCTATCAAATCGTCGACAGCTTTATCGTAAACTTCATTTTTAAGGGCTCTAATATCTAAATCAGTATTGCCAATCGTTTTTGGCAAAGTGAGGAAATACTTAGCAAATTTAACCCTATTTTTTAAATTAAACTTGTATGGATCTAAAGCCATTAATTCCCTGTTTTCGTCCCATTTAGTATACAAGGTTAATTTTGGTTGACCTGGGATAGCTTTCAAATTGAAATCACTGAATGCTTGCTTAATGAAATTCAAATTGAAATTCGTTTTCTCAGAAGAAACATGGTGCGTTATAACATACCTATTTTGAAGTATAGGGCTGCCATCACCAGAAAGTATCCCCTGTATTAGCGGTGTCTTATCTATCTTATAATTGAAAACATATTTCATTAACTGCAATAAGATTTCTTTTAAAGTTATATTACAAAAATATAGCTCTAGTATCCCCCATGGTGACGTAGCAATTTTATTAAAATGCAGAGATCCAGAAAAGTTGGATACCCCTGTTTGAGATTTCCAGAAAGACTCCAAAGCTGATTTTTTGTTTCTTAGGTCATAGTTGCAACAAATGCTAGCCTTTACTTTTTTTCTGTCTATGCTGAATTGTGTTTCCAGGAAATCCAAAACGGAATTTATTGCCTGAGGCCAAGAGTTTGTAAACGATGAAGCCGTTTTCCCCCCGTCTGTGAAATAAAGTCCTAGAGCAGACAGTGTATTTTTATTAAATTCGATTTTATCTTTTAGGATAAGTTCTTTTTTGTAATAGCCTCCCGCTATTATGCTTTGTTTACTCCGAAAAATATATATGGGTGTGGGGCTGTTCGTATTAGATCTGGTTTCAGTTGGTATAAAATTTATAATATCATATCGGCTTTCGACAGACCTAGAAGTAGCTGTTTCTAAGGACTGGATTTTAATAACCTGCACTTTTAGATTTTTTAGGCCCCTCTCGGCTTTCAGAGAAATGGTATAACTATTGCCTTCGTTGTGCAATTTCTTTATTCTTATATTTTCGATTCCATCTGAAAGCACTTTAACCAGAATTACTCCAGGTATTTTTGGGTCATATCGGAAATTTTCGATAATCTTTCTCGGTACAGTAGCTCTAAAATTTGAGCGAAGAGCTGGTGTAAAACTAAAATCGTCTATGAGTTTGTATTTTTTCTTAGAAAAATTGAGACCGCGTTTCCACATTGTATAATTTTGGATATACTTCTATATTAGTTGATATCATAGTGACTCTTACAGATGAGTCTATATAAATTTCATACTCGATAATTTACAAAGTGGGCCCGTGGCTCAGCACCCTTTTTCGTTAGAGGACCGAAGTTGATTTCCGATCCAATTGGGTAAGAAATCAACTTCAACCATTCAATCAAAAAAGCGTGCACGGAAAAAGATGAGCACTGGTAGAGCACCTGTCTTATAAGGCATATGGATTTTTTTGAAGGAAACTTCTAGTCCATAATTAAGGACCTGCGTAAATGCAGGTGGTCCTGGGATGCTAGCCTTTTCTTTCGCGAAAGAAAATGCTACCGTACCGAAAAGAAAGGCAGATACAGTTTGCGGTTGGTAGGGATACCAAGCACAGGAATTCGATCCCCAGCGGGCCCACTTTTCATAATCAAAATTCGAATCAACTGCTGTGAGAATTATTTAGAATTATTTATTCAGCCATTGATATATTAGCGGTATGACAAATGGCGACGATGATATTACTCCTAGCATACCCAAACATCCAGTAAACCCAATAGCATCATATAATCTTCCCCTATAATCAGAGACCCACACACCTCTTTCGCCTATGACCTGTCTTCCTGCCCAGTTATCTGGATGGAAAAGGTCCCTTAATCCGGGCCTTAATCTTGGAGAATCTGAGAAAAATACTGGGTCACGAGCCGGCTGTTCTGTAAAAGCCGCATATTCTCTTCCCTGGCCATCTCTTACATCGAGTTTTCCGTAATCTTCTAAACACTCTCTGTGGCCTTTTGCAGGAATCCCTTTCCCATCAGAACCGCCCCCAAGAACAGGGTCTTGGATCCGGCCATCAATTATTACACCATCAGAACCGTGATCGGCATTTTCTTCAGGAATAACTGCCACTCTCTCTCTAAAAACATACTTCTGGCTCATAACAACCTAATAGTAATTAACTTTTGTCTTTTTAAAGCTTTCTCCAATAACATTGTTATATATTAAATCTTAGTCACCTCAAAGCTTAAAAAGTTACAGTGCAATATTACGTATAATCTTTTTAAAGAAATAAAATTAGATTCGTGGAGGAATAAATTATGGTACAAGCTCAACTCGGAAATCTAGGCGGTCAGCCAATTTTAATATTACAGGAAGGGGCTCACAGAAGCAAAGGAAGAGATGCCCAGAAAAATAATATTGAAGCTGCGAAAGCTGTCGCAGATGCTGTGCGGACCACTCTTGGGCCAAAGGGCATGGACAAGATGCTTGTTGATTCTCTCGGAGACATTACAATCACAAATGACGGCGCGACAATCCTCGACCAAATGCAGATAGAACATCCTGCAGCAAAGATGCTCGTAGAAGTTGCCAAAACACAGGACCAGGAAGTAGGCGACGGAACAACAACAGTTGTTGTTATCGCAGGCGAACTCTTGAAAAAAGCAGGAGAGCTTTTGGATGAAGAGATACACCCAACTGTTATAACAAAAGGATACAAGCTCGCAAAAGACAAGGCTATTTCAGTTCTCGAAGGCATGGCAAAACCGATAACAGTGAAAGATGAGAAACTTCTTATCCAGATTGCATCTACAGCGATGACAGGCAAATCAGCTGAACGAGAAGGCGAGAGCTTATCAAAACTAGTGGTCAGCGCAATAAAGAAAATCGCAGAAGAGAAAAATGGCCGGATAGAAGTTGATAGCGAGAATGTGAAATTAGAAAAGAAAAAAGGCGGCTCAATACAGGATTCCAGATTAATCGAAGGCATTGTTATAGACAAGGAAATTGTCCATCCAGCAATGCCAAAAACAGTCAATAGTGCAAAGATTGCTTTGCTAGACGCTGCTTTGGAGATCAAGACGCTGGAAAATGATGCAAAAATAAGCATCGACTCGCCTGACAAAATCCAAGCTTTCCTAGATAATGAAGAAAAAATGCTCAAAGATATGTCGGAAAAAGTCATCAAGTCGGGAGCTAACGTTGTGTTATGCCAGAAAGGAATTGATGACATGGTTCAGCACTACCTGGCAAAGAAAAATATAGTCGCAGCAAGGCGGGTTAAACGGTCTGACATGGAAAAACTTGCAAAGGCAACTGGAGGAAAAATAGTAACAAGCTTGACAGATCTAACAGATTCTGATTTAGGTTTTGCGGGCGTTGTACAGGAACACAAAATCGCAGGCGACCAGATGATGTTTATAGAAAAATGCAAAGACCCTAAAGCAGTTACAATCCTCATCCGCGGCGGGACAGAGCATGTGATTGACGAAATAGAAAGAGCAATGACAGATGCAGTCAAAGGGGTCTGTTCAGCCCTTGAATTAGGTAAAATAGTTGCAGGCGGTGGTGCTCCAGAAATAGAAGTTGCAAAAGAATTGAGGAAATTTGCAGATAAATTCCGGGGGAAGGAGCAATTAGCAATACTCGCATTCGCAACAGCAATGGAGATTATTCCAAGGAGCTTAGCAGAGAATGCGGGTTTGGATGCAATAGACAAAATTGCGCAGTTGAGGTCTGAGCACGAGAAAAATCCTAATGTTGGGCTCGATGTCTTTGCAGAACAGCCTGTTGACATGCTGCAAGCAGGTGTCATAGAACCGCTGAAAACAAAACTCCAGGCTTTACGATCTGCAACAGAAGTCGCTGAACTCATTTTAAGAATAGACGACATGATATCATCTGGCGCTCCAAGAGGCGGAGGGATGCCGCAAGGTATGCCACAAGGCATGGGCGGGATGGAGTAGTTTCCGGGTCCGGGCTTTTGATTTTTTCTAAAACTTTATATAGACACTTCTAGTAGAATAAATTATGATACAAGATACTATTGTAGCCAAGGATGTAGTTGAGAAGAAGGACGTATGTGGCGGAGCCCCTGTATTAGAAGGCACGAGAATCAGGATAAGCGACATTGTTATCGAATACGAACACAAGGGACTTTCCCCAGAAGAAATAGCTACGCATTTTCCTACTATTTCTATTGTTGATATATTCAGCGCTCTGAAGTATTACTACGAGCACCCGAAAAAAATAAGGGACGAAATCGAGAATAGAGAAAGAATTTTCAGGGAACAAAAAGCCAAAAATGATAAAAATCCAAGTTGATGAGCATATTAGCAATGCAGTTGTAAAAGGGATTCGTGCAAAGGGGATAGAGATTTATAGTGTAGAAGAGGAAAATCTTAAAGGCTTTTCTGATGTTAACATACTCGAATTCTGTAAGAAAAATAAAAGAGTCCTTTTAACCAATGACGATGATTTCTTCAGATTATCGCAAATGGGAAACCATTATGGAATCATATTTTTAACAACACAATTTGTTTCTACTGGCGAAGTCATAAGAGCTGTTGTAAGGCTTGTAGACACTCTAGTTGAAAGGGATTTCGCCGATTCCTGGTTTTTTATCCCATAGAGAGCCTTTAAATTTCTTATTCTACTATAACTTTTATGGAAAACTCAAAATCAAAGCTGGTTGAAAACCTTTTCGAATACTTGAAAGAAAATCAGAAGACAACAAACCAGTTAATCAGGCTTTCTACACAGGACGAAGTGCATCAGATAACTGATTATACAAGACAGGACGCCACAGAAAACAAAACCATATCAATTCTTTTGGATCGGCTTTCTGAATTGATAGAGCTCAATAAGCTCACACTTCAGACAATTGACCTGCTTGATAAAAGAGTGAAAAGGCTGCACTCAGCTATTTCCCAGGGATCAGCTCAAAGCGAGACTATTGAGAGCCACGGATCAACAGAAATGCAAGAGTAACCAACTATTTATAAGCTTCTGCGCGAATTATATGAATGGGATTTTTTGAGGAGAATTTCGTTCAACCTTTAATCCAGAATGGCTGGTTCAACCCATACAATACAGCTCTCTATGGGGCCATCCTGATTATCGGAGTCGTGCTGGTATACAAACTTCTCGAAAAACTAAAAATCAATATCGATAAAAAGCTGATGCTGGCAATACTTCCTTTTGTCGTCTGGGCGCCTTTTACCCGCTCAATAAGGGATCTGGTTTACACGAGGATCCCTTCTGAGGTCTCCACCAATCCACTTTTCGGGACAGATTTATTTTACAATTATGGCGCAGTCCAGGCACAAGCGCAGGCCCATATATCCTCTACCCTGCCAATCCCATTTGTCTCAGAAACCTATAGCCTCATAATAGCATGGTTTGTAACCCCCGGAAGCTATTTAATTACAGCGGCTCTTGCTGTGATTGCGCTTTTAGTTAGCTATGGGATACAGAAAAAAACACAAATAATTTATTGGAAACCAATGCTTTTGATTGGTTTAGTGGTCCTTTTAGGGTCCATAATATCTTTGCCTATCAAAACTTTGTATCCGCTTGCTTTGATAATACCGACAGCAGCCGGTTTAACAGCTATATTTTATGGAGTATCCTATTTTGTAAGGAACAATAAAAAACTAAAGGAAGTTTTCAATTTCCAGAGTTCCAGCATCCTTGGCGCGCACTTTGTGGACGCATCTGCCACGTTCTGGGCTCTGACAACTTACGGTTTTGTAGAACAGCATGTCGTCCCAAGGCTGCTTTTCGGGTCTCTGGGCACAGCCTCCTTTTTCTTCTTAAAAATAATTGTAGTGCTTCCAGTCCTCTGGGTCTTTAACAAAGAAATAGAAAATCCGAGGATGAGGAATTTCCTTAAAATCGCTGTGATAATTTTAGGGTTGGCTCCTGGATTAAGGAGCATAACAACACTTCTTCTTGTAGGATAAGAAATTTAGGGTCAGATTTTTCTTATTCTAATAGCGCCTTCGCTTATCACTGTGAAATTATTTTCAGATTTCTGTAAAATGCCCTTGACGAGGGCGAATTTTATTTCCGGCTTAGTATCTTATTGCTGCCGTAATATCTTCTTTTTTAATATAAGGGAAATCCACTATTATCTCATTGAAAGTCATTCCTTCCGCAATTCTGCTAATAATAGCTTCTACTGTAATCCTTGTCCCTCTAATCACAGGCTTTCCTGCCATAATCCCGGGGTTAACAACTATTCTCTCTGTCCAATTTTTTTCTTCCATAAACATCTAATAACTACTTGATAAAAAGCATATATAAGTATTGCTTCAAGGCAATTCCTTTGTATCTCCTGGGTTGAGGGATATGACGACGCTGCTTCTTGTTGGTTAATTTTATTTTGAGTTTAAGCCCGAGAGAAATTTTCTTTTAAATGCATTTTGTGATAACGAAATTTTTCGCATCTTTGAAATCAAAAAGCTCGCCGAGTATAGACATTTGTATAAGGAAAGTGGACAAAAATATCCACTTTTAACTAAGAAATGTTTACTTAAGGCACAGCAATCCACTCTTTATAAAGTTTCTATTAGCAATAGAAACTGTGCTATCCCTATTAGTTGCACCAGCTAATAGAATTAAGAGGTGTGTGAAAATATCAGATAAGATAGCCTCCATCAGAGTCTTTGCGATAGTTTGGGGATAAGATTTTTTGTTTGCTCGATTTCTTTATCCACTCTTTTTTGTAAACTGAATACTCCTTTGATGGAGTCTGGAAGCTTACTATCGGATAAGGCATTTTCTATGACCCCAATATTTTTCTTGAGAGACTCTATGTTTCCTCTGCGTATATGCTCGAACACTTTAAGCAGATCAGAGTTTTCGAGAAGCATTATTATATCCCGTATATCTGTTCTCCTTGCCGAATGGATTTTCATTGCCAATAACAATTCTTTCTCAGGCGTTTTGCATGAAACTGATCTTTGAGAACCGACTATCTTTGCGGTTATTGAATTTTTTAATATATAATCGAAGCCCCAAGCGGCTTCGGTGGACCTGGAAGTCAGTCCGTTTATTAAAAGATCTATTGTCACAGGCAGTTTATTTATTTTTTTTATAAAATTGGCAAACTCCCCTCCGTAAGTTTTATCAAACCCTGTTTTCCTTGTGTTTTCTTTAAACCCTTCACCAACCAAGACATTTTTAATTTTATCAAAGTTTTCTTTGTGAATAACAATGTCGCAATCGACAGAAAACCGGTGCCTCGACAGAGCGCTTACTGCATAGCCACCAACAACTATGAAATCTATTCCAGAGCCCGCAAGCCTGTCCAAAAAATTGAATATTTCGTTTTCCCTGTCAACCAACATTTGTCTTCACCTCTTTGTACTTTATCTTTAACCCGAGATTATACATTTCGTCCAACATTTCTAAAGCTGGCTCATAAGAGTAAATGCGGTTCTCGCAAAACTTTACTGTTTCTGCCAGGCTGTCTACTTTTAAGTTATCGACTTTTTCCTTGCTTATTTTATCAGAAATTTCTAAAAAATAGAATATGCCGAAATATGTCCTGTGCAATTCTTTCCCTTTAACAATCACTTTTTTCCTCCCAAAAAATTTCACCCACTTTTTAATGTCCAGATTTTTTATCTTCAGATGAATAGGGTATGACAAGAGGCTCCTGTCAACCTGGTATCCCCCATGCGTCCAAATAAAAACTGCATCGGGTCCTGTAAAACTGTATTCTAAACCAGCCTTCCCCACAATTTCGTATGATTTGGCTATATTGTACCTCTTTCTTCCAACTTCTTTAGCTGTATTAATCCTGTATTTGCCCCAGCCAATTTTTTCTACAAGCTCTTTTTTTGCAAGGTCGTGCAAGATTTTGTTTGGGTTGGGGGAAGGGAATATAGATATGAATTCAGCTGCACTGAACTCTTCCTTCCAGTTCTGCAAGAGGATCCACAATTCATATAATTCCATTATATTACTATATTGGTTATATTTATAAAGATTACCATAGCGGTTATATTAATAACAATGTTATATCATACGCGCTGACAGATTCTTATAACCATAGACCGAACGGTGCTATTGGTTATAAATATCCTGTTGAGGTATTCTATACGGATAGGAAGACTGCAATCAATTCAGGATAGCACACCTCACAACCAGCGACCAAATAGTTATCATTTCTGAGTTACAACATGGCGAAAGCTTTATTTATAGAATAGACTTTGATATGTGGATTGGTTTTGCTGTACCTGCTGATAAAATAAAAATCAGTTGATTAATATTTAAACAAGTG
>CAYYYJ010000002.1:0-58939 GCA_964476045.1 uncultured archaeon
CACGTGTTCGGATTGCAAATTAGCTTATCCAATTCTCGAGGACGTGCCAGACATGTTAATAGAAGATGCGTGGCCTCTGGAGAAGGCGAAAAAAGACGGATTTAAGCACGGGCTGAAACTCTAAAAACGCCGAGGACAGGAATTGAACCTGCGCTCCCCGAAGGGAATCCGCTGACTAGGGACAAAGCTGATCTTCAGATCAACTTCAACCTTTCCGTTTCTCATACAAGACTAAACCTCGTCATTTCCGCCTACTTCCGAGTCAAGCCAATTTATTCACAGAAACTCAAGGCGGACGCATTACCGCTCTGCCACCTCGGCATCTTAAAGAGTTTGGCTTTATGTTTTTAAATACTATTATCAAGTCGTTTTAAGATAAGTTTAGTTGACTTTAAGCCACACAGTAAGAGTGCTCTGCGTCAGAGCTAGCTACAAAGATAAACAATTGTTCATGATTGGACAAAGAACAAATCTAAAATAGGATCAGCTTTTGATGAAATGCAAAGGACGTATAAAATAGATAGTTCAAGGCCTCTGATAGAATTTTACAGAAGCCACAAAGAATTGATTTTGATGGTTCCTGTTCGGGATTAGATTTTCTCAACCTCCGCAGTCATAGTCTCCCCAATAATCGCCCCAATCTGTGAGATCACTTTAGAGGCCATGAAAGCGCCTATCTTGCCGCAGGTTTCTAAAGATTTGTTTCTTGTGCAGCCCCAGAGGAAACCGGCTGCATAAAGGTCGCCTGCGCCTGTTGTGTCAATTACTTTGGTTGGGTATATTGGAGCTTGGATTAGGATCTGGTTTTGTTTTATCAAAGAGCCTTTTGCCCCGATTTTTACAACAGCGATCTCAGCATATTTAAAGAGTTCATTGACAGCTTCAAAAGGGTCTGCTAAACCAGTGAAAGCTAGAGCCTCCGCCTCATTCGCAAAAATAAAATCAACGCCATTGTTCAAAACTTTGGTTATTTCAGAAAACTGCCTCTTAATCAGGAAAGGGTCTGCGAGATCAAAAGAGATCTTAGTTCCATTGCTTCTAGCCACGTCCATAGAATGGAATACAGCTTCTCTTGCTGACTCTATTTCGTAAGCTGTTGAATGAAGTATCTTGGATTTTTTCACGTGGTCTTCTGAAACATCTGCAGCAGACAGGTTTCGCGCAGCTCCCAGGTTTGCGGCAAAAGTGCGCTCAGAGTCAGGCGTGATCAAGCTGATGCATTTCCCAGTGCCTGAGATATTGCATTTTGTGAGCTGTGGATGGACCATGAGTTGTTTTAAATTACTGGAAAAGAAGTCGCCATGCGCATCGTCGCCAACCCTTCCAATAAAAGCGTATTTTCCGCCGAGGTTTGCCATGCCCATTATTGTATTTGATGCAGAGCCAGCTGGGACCATTTTCGGGTTTAGGTTTCCGATTGAAGAAAGTATGGAGTTCACTTTTTGTTCGTCCAGTTCGTTAAAAGAACCTTTTTGCAAATTGAATTTTTGTATGCGGTCCGCATCAATCTGAACAAGTATGTCTATCAGCGCATTCCCTATTCCAACAGCATCGTATTCTTTTTCCATAATTATAGAGGATTTTCGAGGATTTAAGTTTTTCGGTTGAATATATAAAATATGGCTTTTAAACTAGTCGCTTTCAGTTTTAGCGGAGTTCTGGTTAATTTTGAAGGCGCCGATAACGCTTGGGATCTGATAAGGAATTTGTACAAAGTGCCTAACCTATGGAAAGAGTATATTGAAGGGAAGATGAGCAGGTACCAGGTCAAGACAGAGGAATACAAATTATGGAAAACAGCTGGAATAAAATTAGACAACCTCATGACAGATTTGAGAAAGAACACAAAGATTTTTCCTGGAGTCGAGAAGCTTCTCCACGAGTTAAGGTCAAGAAATATTGTCCCTGCTACTGTTTCTGACAGCCCTCACGTGATTGTTGAGGATATTGCTAACAGGCTTGGAATAAAATATTTTTCTGCGAATAGGGTTCTTTTCAACAAAGACGGGTTTGCATACGAGACAGTTCCTTCCCACCCTTCTGGAGATGGCCGCGTCTCGAAATTGATTGCGCTAAAAGATTTCACAAACAGGGAGAACATAAGATTGAGCGAAGTCATTGCAATCGGGAATGACAGGGAGGATATAGAATTGTTCAACGTAGTTGGGCGTTCGATCGCATTCAATGCCAAAGACATGGAGACAAGGAAAGCTGCACAGATAATAGTTAATTCGAATGATCTAGAGGATGTTTTGGATTATTTGAAGTAGATTTTGTTCTAAGATGTGGATATATAACACTGTTATACAATATGCCCACCCTATTTTCTAAAAAAATACACGCCCTTTATATAGACTGGAGTTACACAGCTTCTCATCTGTAATTTCCCTTATAACACTGTTATACTGAGGTATCCAAGTTATGCACGACATCTTCATCAACCCAAAATCCCTGAAAGCCCTAGTCCTCTCAGCAGTAGAAGTCTATAACAGGGAAACTAACGGCTTTATTGCAGGCAGAACAGTTGTGAAAAAAATCAAAGGAAAAGAAAAGCCTGTTATATCGCTCCAAACTGTTTATCCTCTGCAAACAGCTGACAGGAAACCGTCCCAGGTTATCCACGGAAACGATCTTGCTCACAGGAGAGCAGTTACATCCCTTGCTGCGATGAAGGTCCCTATTCTAGGCGGATTCCACAGCCACACTGATTATCATCCGACTCAAGATGCACCACCAGAACTGTCTCAAGGGGATATAGATCATATCCACGAAGAAATGAGAAGCCTCAAATCCCTCAGAGGCGGAAAAGAACTAAACAAATGGCTGGAAATAATACTCTCTATCAAAAAGAAAAACTATTCCAAATCACGCGAAAACAAAATGGAGATCAGCTCATACAAGAAAAGGCTTGGTTGTACAGTCATAACAGAGCCATACAAAGGCTACAAGATTACGCTCGCAGGTTATTGGCTTCAAAATAGCTCAGCTAAACTAAAAATATTCAAGGAAGCGAAAATATATTCTTCAACTTGATTTTTAAGCAACGAGTCTAATATAGTTCGATGCCAATCAAAGCAATAATCTTCGATGCAGACGACGTCCTGATAATAAAACCTAAAATGTTCAGCCAGTATCTTGAAGAAGATTATGGAATTCCGGCATCAGTAACAGCCAAATTCTTCAAAGGTGATTTCCAGAACTGTTTGATTGGGAAAGCTGACCTTAAAGAAGAATTGAAAAAATGTATTAAAGAATGGGGTTGGGAAGGCACTGTAGACGATCTCCTTAAATATTGGTTTAAAGTCGAGCACAATATAAATCATGAACTCGTCGAACTAATAAAAGCACTTAAAGCTAAAGGAATAAAAACTTACCTCGGAACAAATAATGAGAAGTATCGAACAGAATATATAAGAAATCAAATGGGTTTCTCCAAGTTTTTAGATCATATTTTTGCTTCAGGTGAAATAGGCCACAAAAAACCCGACCTGAAATTTTTCGGGCATGTCTTCGAGAAAATAGCCCAGGATTCCAAAGTATCTAAAAACGAAATCCTTTTCATCGACGACGATCCAGAAAATATAGAGGCCGCGAAATCATTCGGTTTCCAGACACTTCTATACAAAAATTTCCCTGAGTTTCAAAGCTTAATAAACAGTTTCGTTAAACATACATAAGTTTAAATATATACGTGTACATAAACATATCATGACGACCAAAACTATTACAATAACAGAAGATGCATACGATGCCCTTAAAGGTTCAAAGGATATGGATGAAAGCTTTAGCAAAGCAATCCTCCGTATAACCCATAAAAAATCCCTGAAAGAGTTTGTCGGCGTCTTGTCAGAGAAGAGCGGGGACAAGCTTGAAGAGGCTATAAAGGAAATGAGGAGAAGCCGGGCAGAATCCAGAGAAAAGAGAATTGTGAGAATTTCAGGCCAGCTTAAAGGCAAATATGGCAGTTCTTGAAACTTCTTTTTTGATCGATATCCTTAGAGGCAGAAAACAGGCTGTAGACCTGCTTAACGAGCTTGAAGAAAGGGAACCGCTCTTCATAACAACTCCGACTATCATGGAATTATGGGAAGGTGCGTTGAGATCCCAGCTCCCGGAGAAAGAGATGAAAAAGACAGGAGATATGTTAGTAGCGCTCCATATCCTGGACTTTGATGCCAAGGCAGCTAAAAAAGCTGCTGAAATAAATTACGAGCTTTTACATTCACCGATAGAGGCTGAAGATTCCATGATAGCTTCAATCGCTTTTGTGCATAATGAAGTCCTTGTCACAAAGGACGAGCATTTTGTTCGTATCAGCGGCCTGAAGATACTGAAATACTGATTCTATGCCAATAATCCTCGTCCCGACCTCCCACGTAGCAGAAGAAAGTGTTAGAAAGATAAAGGAAGTGATAGAAAAAGTAAAACCAGACTGTGTTTGTGTAGAGCTGGACGAAAACCGATATCAGGCCTTGAAAACCAAACAATCTTCATCTTTCAAATCGCTAGGACCTTCCACGTGGCTTATTTTCACTCTTCTCAAAAAGCTCCAGAAAAAAATCGGCGATATAGTAGGAGTTATGCCAGGCTCTGATATGCTGACTGCAGTTGAATTTTCAATGGAGAAAAATATTCCAGTTTTCTTCATCGACCAGCCAATCCAAACAACTTTATACAATTTCCAAAAGCTCTCCTTCCGCGAAAAAATGAAATTAATGCGCTATGCTTTAACAGCTTCCTTCTCCCTTTACACTGGAATAGGTAAATCCAGAGAAAAAATAGATTTAACTAAAGTGCCTCAAGAAGACATTATAGAAAAAGCAATGGCTGAGTTCGAAAAAATCTTCCCGAGGCTCTACAAAATTTTGCTGGAAGACAGAAATGTATACATGGCTTCCCAGATCAGCCAGCTCTCAAAAACCCACAAAAAAATAGTTGCAGTTATTGGAGCAGGACACAGGAAAGGGATAAAAAGTCTACTGGAGAATAAATGATATGCCCGAATATAACGCCCCATTTTTCAACGGTTTGACAGCTGTAGTCCTAGCTTTGAAAAAAAGGTACGGAGAAGACCAAGCAATAGAAGTCATGCGCGACGTTTTTAGTTCAAGGCTAAAAGGCGTCTACGATAAGCTTGGTTTCACAAAAGGGTCACCAGAAGATTTTGTCAGAGTAGTCGGAGAAAACGACAGGATGCTCGGGCTGGAAGCCGGGCTGTTTCTAGAAAAGGGAAAAATAATTTACAGGTTTAAAACAGACCCTTTCCCAAATTTGAAAGGCCATGTGAACCCGACGAATTTCGACGATTCTTATCTGAGATTCAAAGTCGAATATCTGCTTGGAAAAAACTGGTCTTACAAAACAACAAAGCATTTGTGGGGAGGAAACTCTTGCACAGAGCACGTTATTGAGAAAAAGTTATAATACTGGAATCCCTAATAAAGATATGTTACATGGCAAAAGATTGGTTAACCCAAAACATAAAATTTTAGCATTTGTTTTCTTTGAAATGATCATTAGTTTATTATTGATACAAGCTATCAGCAATCCGGATGCTCCCTTATGTCTGCGACCAGGAAGCGGTTATACAGGAGAATGCCCCCCAGAGAAGATTGCAGGCACAGCAAGCACACTTATAATACCATTATCGATACTGTTTATAATAATCTTAATTATTGGTATTCTTGAAGTCAGAAAGATAATCTGATTGTCACTTCCCAAACTTCTTCTCCTGCTCTTTATACCACTTCATTATCTTGTCAAATTCTTTTTTAGTGAATTCAGGCCAGAGCGTATCTGTAAAATAAAGTTCTGCATAACTTGCCTGGTAGAGCATGAAGTTGGAAAGCCTGTGTTGCCCTCCTGTCCTTATAACAAGGTCTAAAGGTTCTTTAACCATCAAGAAATTATCGATACTCTGTATCGGTTTTCCAACAACTTTTTTCACTGCATTATTTAGTTCCAGTTTGGATCCATAAGCTAGCATTATGTTCAGTATATTTTTCGAGTAGTGTTTTGTAGATTTAACGACCTCTTTCGCAGCTTCCTTGAGGTCTGGCCTCCACAAACTAGAGTCTCCAAGAATCCTTATTTTTATCCCCCTTTCTTTTATTACAGGATCTGTCACAATATTTTTTAATTCACTGGTGTAAATCTTCCAAAGTTCGTCCAATTCCTCTTTCGACCTTTTTAAATTCTCTGTTGAAAGTGCGTATATAGAAATCCTTTTAATTTCGGGATAGTCTTTACACCAATCCAAGAATTCCCTGGTTCTCTGCGCCCCTAAAATATGTCCTGCCCAAGGATCGCTGCCTGTAACTTTTGCAAATCTCCGGTTCCCATCAGGTTAACCCTAATCTCAGAATGCTGAAATTATATAAGCCCTAGATGGATACCTTTTTTAGACTGATTTTCAAACATACCCGTATAAAATAAAAGAACCTGTATATATAACTATTACCCAGGTTAGATTAAGAAGTAGAAGCGAAATATCCAAAATTTTCTATATGCCTTTCGGGGAAAATCACTTCCTGTTGTCTAATTCTTCCAATCTTGCAATTCTTTTTTCAACAGGCGGATGTGTTGAAAACATCCCTATGAACCAATCCCTCTTAAACGGATTTACAATCCACAAATGGGATGTGGCAGCAGAGCCCTTTATCGGATAATTTCTTGCAGTTTCATTTATTTTTCTCAGGGCCGAGGCAAGGTATTCCGGCTTTTTCGTCAGCATAGCTCCTGTAAGGTCTGCTTTGTATTCCCTGCTTCTGGATATTGCAAGCCTCACCAAAAGCGCAGCTATTGGAGCAAAAACGAGTATAAGTATAAGCCCTATTATATTGCTCTCCCCTTTTCTTTCCCCGCCCCAAAATAGGCTGAAGTATCCTATCTGGGCCAAAAAAGAAATTGCTCCTGCAATAGTTGCAGCCATTGCAGAAATAAGAGTATCCCTGTTTTTTATATGGGATAGTTCATGGGCTAAAACACCTTTCAGTTCCTCCTTATCCAGATCCAAAATCCCTTTTGTCACAGTTATGGCTGCGTGTTTTGGATCCCTCCCGGTTGCAAATGCATTAGGAACTTGGCTGTCGACTATATACAAGGGAGGCTCAGGTATTTCAGCTTCTCTGGCAAGCTCAGAAATAATTTCTTTCAGCTCTTTATCATCGTATGGCTTTGCTCTATACATTTTGAGGACAAGCTTGTCTGAATACCAGTAAGAGACGAAATTAATTACAACAGCGAGAATCAGAGCTAACCCAGTCCCGATAACTCCACCAAGAACAAATCCTACAGCTAACAAGATCACTGTTAATACTGTCAGAAGTGCGAGTTCACTGATCATATTATAGGATAGTAAAAAGAGCTATAAATTCTGTTAATTATCAAAAGTCTTTTTCATTATCTTCTTATTTGCAATCTCTTCGCTAGCAAGAAGTCTAAGCAAATCCTTGTTTTCTTTTATGGAGATTTCAGCGGTTTTTATCACATCTTCCCTTAACATATTTAATCCGTATTCTTCTGTATCCAGTCCTGAACACTGAATATATTCTTTTTACCTTCAGCTACATCATTTATATATTCACCAGCTTGCTTTATATCCTTTAAGCATAGTTTTTTTCCGTTTTCCCTCAAAAAGGTGTCTGCAGCTTCCAGAGCTGTTCTTTTATTCCCATCTACAAAAGTATGTGATGTTATTATCTCATAAAGTAGCATAGCAGCTTTGTTGTAAATATCTGTTTTTGAGTTCTCAATTTTATTCACTATGAATTCTAAATTGCTCCTATCAACTATCCCACTTTCACCGCCAAATTCTTTAATTAGTTTATCGTGTATTTCAATCACTTCTTCTATTGTTAGATATTTCATACTTGTAATCTCTCCATCTCTCTCAAAAGCCTCAGAGCGTCTTTCTTTTTCTCTAGGCCAATCTCAATGCAAACTAAACCGCCTACTATTTTTTTATTATCAAAGCTTAGTTCTGGCTGCCCATACAAAACAATAGACCCTAAAGGGGACATGATAACAGAAGGCAAAACAGCAAGATCGTCCTCGCCATTTACGAGTATTTTTGTTTTCTGCCTGCTGGTTATAGCATCTTTTACGGAATTCCACAAAGCCTTGCTAGTAATTCCAGCCTTGTTGTAAACTTTCAATTCCTTCCCGCCAAAAACGATTTTTTTTTCGAAAGCCTGTCTCCTGACTTTCCCGTCAATAACTATAATATCCGGATCTAAGCCAGCTTCCAGGAGGGCATGGCTTGATTGGTCTCCTATTACAATAATTAATCCGCCTTCTTTTTTCTCTACCCCAGAATTAACAAAATTTTCAGCTGAGCTAAAGAGCTTCCCATACGGCTTTCTGAAAACCTCCAATAGTTTCTCAGGCAGTTCTAAATCTTTCTTAATTTCAAAAGCCTCTCTAAAAATAATGTTCAAAACCTCTTCTGCAGATTCCTCTGGTTTTTTTTCTGTCGTGTCAACCTCAAAAACTTTCTCGTTCTTTTCTAAAGCGTCAGATTTGCAGACTTCCATTATCTCTGCTTCTATGTTTTCTTCTATCTTTCCTTTAAACCAACCTCTTTTCTCCAGCCTTTTTCTAAGCTCCCCTGGACTTGTTCTCAGCACAATAACAAGATCTGCATCTAATTCGTGAGAGTAATGGGATTGTATTACAGAGTCTTGTTTTATTTTTTTAATTTCAGAATTCAGCTTTTTTATATCGGCGACATCGCATTTTCTTTTTTTATCGTATTCTAAAAAAAAGCCCTCCTCTTTAGCGACCTTATTTAAATCAATCAAATCAAATCCCAGTTTTTCCCCAACTATTTTAGAAACCGCATCTTTCCCTGTTCCCGGCGTGCCTGTAACCGCGATTATCATAGTATCTTCAAATCCTTTACCTCTTTAACATCCCTCCCAACAATCAGTGTTCTTATGTCAGCTGCTTTTCCTGCATCGACATCGACTTGCGTATCCCCCACGAAAACAGATTTAGATTTTTCACAGTTAAGTATCTCGAGTATCTTTAGTATGCCTGCTGGCCCAGGCTTTGGGCCAAACTCATCCCCGATCACATAATCAAAGAATTTGTAGATGTCCAGTTTTTTAAGGACCTTCTCAATGAAATCTTTATTATTGTTTGAAACAACTCCGAGGCGTATCCCCCTACTTTTCAATCCATTTAAAACCAATTCAACCCCATCAAAAATAACGATCTTATCCAAATTTTCTAAAAGAAGCCTATCTTTCCATTTTATTATTTTTTCTTCGTCTTGTTCCGAAATTTTAAAGTCTTTACAAACGTCCCTAATATCCCGGCCCCAAAGGGTTTTGTTCCACTTCTCCCTGTCTGGTATTTCGAACCCATACCCACCAAAAATAGTTCTGTGGATATGATGCCACGCTTCCCTGGAGTCGACTAAAACACCGTCCAGGTCGAAAATCACTGCTTGAATGTCCATACCGAGTATTAGTTCCTGTATATTAAATGATAACAATAAATAATCTACAATCAAATCCCCATCTTATGGTAAATCTTGAAATTTGGACAGAGAAATATCGGCCAAAAAATTTAGACGAAGTCATAGGCCAGAAGCATGTTGTTGACCGCCTCAAAGTCTGGGCAAAGGAAAAGAGCATACCAAACATGATGTTTGCAGGGTCAGCTGGTGTCGGGAAGACAACGACAGCTCTTGCCCTCGCAAAAGAAATCTTCGGCCAGCACTGGAAAGAAAACTTCAGCGAGACCAACGCATCAGATGAAAGAGGTATAGACGTCGTGAGAGGAAAAATAAAAGACTTCGCAAAAATCATGCCTTTCGGGGCTTCTTTCAAAATAGTTTTTCTCGACGAGGCAGACGCTTTAACAACAGAAGCGCAGCAAGCCCTAAGAAGGACAATAGAAAAATATTCCAATGTCTGCAGGTTTGTCTTATCATGCAATTATTCGTCAAAAATAATCGAGCCGATACAGTCGAGATGCGTGGTCTTCAGGTTCAAATCCCTTACGAAAGAGCAGATAGATGATTACATAAATAGGATTGTGAAAGCGGAGAATTTACAAATAGACAAAGATGCGATGAACGCTATCTACGAATTATCTGAAGGCGATCTTAGAAAAGTTGCGAATATCCTGCAAGCCTGCTCAAGCCACAAAAACATAACAAAAGAAATTATTTACGAAATCACAGCACAAGTAAAACCAGAAGATGTGAAAAAGATGCTTGCCGCTGTTTTGTCAGGAAATTTCGAGGAGGCCAGGAAGCAGTTGTATAATCTAACCACATCTCAAGGGATTGCCGGGGAGGAAATAATCGAGACCATTCACAAAGAATTGTTTAGTCTCCCTATAGACGAAAAAGCCAAACTCGAACTTTTAGAAAAAATAGGCGAATACGAATTCAGATTGAACCAAGGCTCTACGCCTGAGATACAGCTTCTTGCGCTGCTTGCGCAGTTTTTGAAATACAGGAAATAGCATTCTTATAATATTATCTCACCAAATATAGAAAATGGCAAGGCGGATTCTGGGTTATACAAGGGCTGAGAGGACTGCTTCAGGAAGGCTCTTAATCAATTCTGCTGAGCATGACCTTTATCCAACTCTAGATAAACTGCACGAAGAATGGGAGGGAAACAGACTTAATGCTCTCAGGGAATCTGTAGGCAACAGAGTTGGAGAACCGCACGCAGATTATATGGTGGAGATGGAAGATGGTAAGATGAGGTTTATCCGCCTTGAACCTGTATCGGATAAAATTTATCCTGTTAAAGGATCCCTAATAGATTACATAGGCGGACCAATCAGAAGGTTTGTTGGGAGGGGGTATTCTGCAGTTGCCCCTTACATAAGCTTTTTTATGGGCATTTTTACAGCAGACGATGAGCAAAGAAAAAGTTCTATGGCCGAGTTCAGGAAACACTTAGACAACCGTTCCTGACAAAAATGTTGTCCTCGCTTTTTTAGTGAGCTTAACAAGATTCTCAGTCTCTATAACTTTTATAATATTCAAATAAGGCGACAACTCTCTGCTTATTTTGCTGTGCTCTTTTTCGCCTTTCTTGATTAGTTTCAAAATTTTATTTTCATAAGAAAGATGGCCTGATTTTTCCAGATCCTCCAAGTTCCTATAAAGCGCGCGCTCGCCTTTTTCTGTTAGACCCCCTTTCCTCACAATTTCTATAAAAGCGGATTTGGAAACAGAAACCTGCAAAATCCTTTCTTTCAGCCTTTTATTTGACTCCTCATACAATTTCCCCAGGACAAAAAGGATGAACTTCTGCTTTTCTGACAGCTTCATGTTATAGGATTGGACTCATTATTTAAAAAACAGTTGATTAAACATCCAAGGCTGCATAGAGTGGATAGGCAGGATTCAACACCAGAGACTGCGTAAAGTTTACCAACAGAACTCAAGACAATAGTTATAGCCCCGCGCGGATTCGAACCGCGGTCCACCGGTCCAGAGCCGATTATACTTGGCCACTATACGACGGGGCTATTTTTGTATTCTAATCTTAGTCTGAAGGTTATTAAATGTTAAATATCTAATTACTATGATTGATAAGATATGAAAATACTTTTGCTTCACTGTGATTGGGTAGAGTGGGAGCCAACCAAGAAAGCGGTCAAATCCGCAGAGGAGCCTGTAGAGATGAAGCTCACGCGCGCTGAAGACTGCCTCATTGTATTTACTTCTGTTGAGAAAGCTGACGAAAAAGATCCAGAAAAGATTGTCCAAGAATATGTGAAAAACGTGAAAGACGTCGCAGCCCAAGTCAAAGCCAAAAATATAGTTGTATACCCTTATGCGCATCTAAGCAATACCCTTTCCTCGCCTGATGTTGCATTGACGGTGTTAAAAAATTGTGAAGCCCAGATGAAAAAAGAAGGCTTCCAAGTATGGCGCGCTCCTTTCGGCTGGTACAAGAAATTCTCTTTCAAGACTAAAGGTCATCCGCTATCTGAATTGGCTAGAGAATTGAGTGTTGATGGAAAAGATTCTAAAATTGCTGTTAAAAAAGAAGTGAAGGAACAGCAAACAGGAAAAATAATCCTTGACAGGAGAAATCTCCCTCCGAATGACCACAGAATTCTTGGGCAGGATTTAAAACTTTTCCATCTGGCTGATGAAGTCGGTCCAGGCCTTCCTTTATGGATGCCGAATGGCGAGATGCTCAGACATATACTGATGGATTACATGAGAAAAATCGAAGAGAAATATGGATACAAATATGTCGCCACATCCCATATAGCAAGGGGCTCCATATACCACGCCACAGGACACCTCCCGTATTACAAGGATTCGATGTATCCACCAATAGACATTGACGGATCGGAATATTATCTAAAACCGATGAATTGTCCGCACCACCACATGATTTTCAAGCAGCTCGTGCAGAGCTACAAAGAATTACCTCTCAGGCTCGCTGAAGCTGGGACAGTTTACAGGAACGAATTATCTGGTGTAACTTATGGACTAGTTAGAGTGAGGGGGTTGACACAGAACGATGCTCATATCTATGTCAGGCCAGACCAGCTGAAAGAAGAGTTCATCAAAGTCCTAAAATTATTTAAAGAGGTGTATGACACAACAGGAATCAAGGGTTATTGGTTCAGGCTTTCTTTGCCAGATTTCAAGAAAAATCCTGACAAATTCACAGGCGACCCAAAAGAATGGGAGCACGCCTCCGAGGAAATTAGAAAAGCAATGAAAGAGTTTGGGGAAAAGTTTGTGGAAGAAACAGGCGAAGCTTCATTTTACGGGCCAAAGATAGATGTGCAGATAAAGAATTCCCAGGGAAAAGAAGAGAGCATTGCGACTTCTCAGGTGGATATTGTTGTGCCGAAGAGGCTTGGGCTGACTTATACTGCCGAGAACAATGAAAAAGTAAATAGCCTCATTGTAATTCACAGGGCAATACTCGGAAGCTACGAAAGATTTATTGCCTATCTTCTGGAACAGACAGAAGGAAAGCTTCCCCTCTGGTTGTCGCCAGTTCAAGTAAAAGTTTTATCTTTCACTGACAGGAATGTAAAAGCTGTTGAAAAGCTGGTTTCAGAGCTTCTAGAAAATGGAATAAGAGCAGAAGCTGACCTGAAAGATCATACAGTAGAGCACAAGGTAAGGGATGCTGAACTTCAAAAAATCCCCTATATTTTAGTGATCGGCGATAAAGAAGAAGAGAAGGGGACTCTAGCTGTTAGGACCCGCGGATCCAAAAAAGTTGAGTTTGGCGTGAAGAAAGACGAATTTATCAAAAAGCTCGAGAAAGAAGTTGAAGGGAAGAAGTAGCTGGTTTTGTTGTCTGAGCATTGATACACTCAAAATTTCCGAGAATCAATCAATAAAAAATCTTTTAGTTGGTTTTATTATAAGGGTTTCTGGGTTCTCTATAGCCAAGTATTTTCTATCTGCCCTTTCCCAATATCTCGCTGCAAGGGTTATCTCTAAACTCAAATTAACCACATCAGCAACTTTAATGTCTGGAACAATATGCCTTAAAAATTTTAAAAGCCTCTCCATATCTCCCTGAGTTTCGTCAGGCACGCATATTTCTATTTCTGGATAGCTTCTTTCAGGTTCTTTTCCTGAAACCTCTTTGAACATTAGAGGCACAGCTTCTAGACTCACAATAATTTTTCCGTCTATTTCCCTCTTGTTGCATGGGGTCAGAGGATAAATTTTTAGAAGTTCTGCTACTTCATTCGCTGGATTGAAAACTACAGGGGATCCCCGATAATCTGAGAGACCATCCACAACAAAACCAGTATACCTTACAGCTCTGCAAAGTCCTCTAGATATCCTGTCGCTTTCAGGTTCTAAAATTGGTTTGTACCCAATCAATTCTGCCCTAAGCACTTGCTTATCCCTAAGTTTTACTAACATCTTAATTATTGTAGAAATAGTTTTTATTCTTAACGGATCACTGTGGCCTTAGCGTCGATTACTCCTCCAGCATTCACCATATCAAGAAGATCAAACTCAGTCAAAACCTGTGTTCCACTATTATAGGGACCTATACCTTTTCCATGGCTCGCAAGTCTGTAAGCTTCCCTTGTTAAATCTAGTCTAGTCTCGTGATTGGATGCGTATCGCCTCAATTCCACAATGGCATCTAATTTTCTCCCTATTCTTGTTAAAGGGTCTGGGGTTTGGGCATCTATGATAAAATAAATCCCTATTCTAGCTCTTCTAATTTCACGTGGAGTAATCCTGAATGGCAATAAGTCTCCTCTATCAGTCTGCGTTTGGTAACCAGTATGGTTTGTCATAAATCACAATATATGGCTTGTAGTATATTTAAACCTTCCGTATCTCCGCAATGTTCCTCTGTCCGCCGCTGGATGAAGGCAAATTAGCTGTGATAACAATATTGTCGCCTTTTTTGATTTTCTGCTTGTTTTCCAAAAAGCAAACGCCTTTTTCAATGATCTCATTCACATTGCCAACTATCGGAACTTTGTAAGCGAAGATGCCCCAGAATAAAGAAAGAAATTTGCAGACCTCTGGTTTTGGTGTGAGAACATAAATCGGGGACTGGACTCTGTACCTTGAAAGCATTTTGGCTGCATCGCCCCTGTTAGTGAGGGATAATATTGCATCGGCTTTGATGGAATCTGCTGACATTGCAACTGCCTTTCCTACAATAGAATAAATGTCATCTTTTTTTATTTCATACCTGTTAATCTTGTTTCTCACTTCTTTTTCAATAGAAACAGCTATTTTATTCATCATCGAGACTGTCTCAACTGGATATTTCCCGTTTGCAGTTTCCCCAGAAAGCATAACACAGTCAGCGCCCATGTAAATTGCATTTGCAACGTCTGTCACCTCAGCTCGTGTAGGCCTCGGGTTTTCAATCATGGAATTCAGCATCTGGGTCGCCACAATCACAGGCTTTCCTGCCTGATTGCATTTTTTAACCATCTGGTATTGGAGTGTAGGCAGTGTTTCAAGAGGTACGTCCATTCCCAAATCCCCCCTCGCAACCATGACAGCATCAGAAGACCCTATAATTTCGTCGATGTTGTTGAGCGCTTCCTGGCATTCTATTTTAGAGATTATCTGGGTCCCGTTGTTTTTCAGATAATCTTTCAGCTCCAGGACATCTTTTTTGGTTTTTACAAAAGAAGCTGCTATAAAATCCACATTGTTTTTTACGCTGTATTCTATGTCTTTCCAGTCTTTTTCAGTGAAAGTCGGGCCCTGATGGCCAGCCTGCGGGATGTTTACCCCTTTGTTGTGTTTTAGTATCCCGGAATTTTTGGCCACGCATTCAGCTGTTGTTTTATCTGATTTCACTATTTCAAATTCAAGAAGCCCATCCTCAACCATTATGTTCCCGGCGCCTCGTTGGACACTGGTCAGCAGACCAGCGTCGTCCATTTTTGGGAAAGCCTGCACATTCACAAAAACAGTATAAGGCTTTTTATCTGCCTGAACTTCCTTTTCATCAAGAGAGAAAAATATTTTGTCGCCTGCCTTTATTTCCAGGTTTTGTTTTTCTGTGTCAACCCTTATCTCAGGACCCTTCAAGTCAGAAACAATGGTTATTGGCCTGTCCCTGGATTTATTTATTTCCTGCAAAATTTTGATCCTGCCTCCTTTTTCTTCTGGTCCCCCATGCGAGAAATTCAGCCTTGCAACATCCATTCCTGCGGCTATCATGCTGGATATAGTCTCTTTTGTATCGCTGGCCGGCCCGAGCGTGCAGATTATCTTTGTTTTTCTTAGGGGCATATCGCAAGATTAGGTAATGTATGTTTAAATTCTAGAACCTCAGCTAATCTTCTCTACAAGCTTCGCACAAAATCCCATAAGTCGATTTGTTCAGGTTTTCAGAGTATTCCTCGCATTGATCGCAAAGGCCCGGGACAGAGTATTTATTCTGATTTTCTGTTATAGGAACGCTATCTGCTTTTATGTGTTCTGTCCCTTCAAACGGATAGAAGAAAAATATCTTGCTAAAGTTTCTGGCCATGTCAGCATTCTGCGGATTTATCCAGTGATAAACTTCATGCGTGTAGCAGTAAGGGCAAAGCGGGCTCTCGTTGAATTTTCCGCAGTCAAGGCACGGTTCGAAGTTGTCTGGGATTGCTGTATTAAAATGGTTTTTCAGGTATTCGTGGAATTTTGTGAACTGTTGTGAGTATTTTGGCGGCAACCATTTTTGCACATTACTTCCGATGCAATCCACGCATAAAAAATTCCATATTGGTTCTCTGCACAATTGGCAGATTATGGATTCCTGGCTATTTTCTAAAAACTTCATAACACCCCCTAATTTAAACTACTTCTCGTCTTTCTAAAGAAGGCTGGAAATTGATTGAGAAAAAATATAAAAAATCAATTTCGTCCCTTTAAAACTAACTACTAGAGAATTCTCGCACTCCTTATAAAGGAGTTTTGCCAACTCTGTACCAAATTGAAAAATCAAAATTCCCTGATCAAGGTTTTCTAAAAAAGAAAGGCTGGAAGAAGTAATCTTAACTATTTTTCGTTCAGCCAGAAAGTCGTCAATAGCCGAACACGCTTTAACACTTAAAAAGGCGGATATTTTATATATGTAATGGTTACTATGGATATTGTCGGTTTAGAAAGCGCATCTGGATTTTCAGGTACAAAGCTCCAGGACTTTGTGCAAGCTGCATACTTTGTTTTAAAAAAATATAATAGAGAAAACCCTAAAGAGCAGGAATTGATCTGGCAAGATCTCTGCAAAAATCTTTTTGCTCTAAAAGAATTTTCTGACCTAAAATTTGAAGCACAGAAGCTGCTTTTCGATTTTGTTTATGGAAAGAGGCTGACTCAGGACGGACCGCCACCAGCATGGTTCCCCTCAAAAGAAAATTTAGAAAAATCAAATCTAGCTGTTGTAATGAAGGATCTGGATTTTAAAATGGCTGGAAACCGATCGAAGATGATTGAGATTGATCCTTCGCAATTGATCCGAGATCAATCTCGTCCCTTTAGGGAGTTCCACAAATGGTCTGTAGAAAACACCGACGACTTTTGGAGTCTAGTGACAAAAAGGCTTGGAATTGTATTTAAGAAGAGTTCTCAGAGGATATCAGACCTTTCTAACGGTGCAGAAAAGCCTGTTTGGTTCCCTGGTTCTGAGATAAATATTGTTGATAGCTGTTTTAATGCCGATAAAGGAAAAATTGCTGTCTATTTTTCTAGAGAAGGCTCAGGCAAAATTCAGAGCTGGACTTATGGAGATCTAGAAAATCTCGTCAATCAAGTTGCAAATAGTTTGAAAGAAAAAGGATACGAGAATGGCGATGTTATCGCGATCGATATGCAAATGACTCCTGAGAGTGTTGCTGTTTACCTTGGAGTAATCAAAGCCGGTTGCGTTGCTTTATCAATAGCAGATTGCTTTGCTCCGCCTGAGATTGAGAAAAGGTTGAAGATAGGGAATGCGAAATTAATTTTTACAGTGGACTATTACATGAGGGACGGGAAGAAAATCGAAATTTATAATAAAGTTAAGGAGGCTAATCCTCCGCCTATTATACTAATTCCTTATGACGAAACTTCACAGGAAAAATTAGATGTGCTGGACATCTACTGGAAAGATTTTCTTGTAGTGAAAGATGAATTTGAATCTGTAGCTTGCAGACCGCAAGAGCCCACAAATATTTTATTTTCCTCTGGGACAACAGGCGAACCTAAAGCTATTCCATGGGACCACACAACTCCAATAAAAGCTGCATCAGACTCGTTTTTCCATCAGGATATACACCCAGATGATATTTTAGCATGGCCAACAAATCTCGGATGGATGATGGGTCCGTGGCTTATCTACGCAACTTTAGTCAACAAGGCTTCAATGGCTTTGTACACAGGATCTTATTCTGGAAAAGAGTTTGGGGAATTCGTGCAAAATACTGGAGTTACTATGTTAGGTGTGATCCCAAGCTTGGTAAACATATGGAAAACAAAAAAATGCATGGAAGACCTTGATTGGAGCAAAATAAAAAGATTTAGTTCTACAGGAGAATGCTCGAGAAAAGAAGATATGTTATATCTCATGTCACTAGCTGGCTACAAACCGATAATAGAATATTGCGGCGGGACAGAGATCGGCGGGGTTTACATAACAGGAACAATGATACAGCCTTGCTCACCGTCCACTTTCACAACAGCTGCAATGGGTGTCGATTTTTTGATTCTAGACGAGAGCGGAAAAAGAACAAAAAACGGCGAGGTATTTATTATCCCGCCTTCTATTGGGTTATCGACCCTGATCTTGAATAGGGACAATTTCCAGACATATTATGAGGGATGCCCAAAAGAAAATGGCTATCATCTAAGACGGCATGGAGACCAGGTAGAGGAATTGGCAAACAACTATTTTGTTGTCCATGGAAGGACAGATGATACGATGAACTTGTCTGGTGTAAAGGTGAGCTCTGCTGAGATTGAGAGGACACTGCACGGACATCCCGGAATATCAGAAACAGCTGCCATAGGGATAATGCCTGCAGACACCCGAATAACACAGCTTATTGTTTATGCAGTGCCGTCTAACGGAAGTGTTTTGAATAAGGAAAAAATAAAATCAGATTTCCAGCAAGCAATAAAAACAAAACTAAATCCAATTTATAAAATACATGATGTGGTTATAACAAATTCTCTCCCAAGGACAGCTTCGAACAAGGTGATGAGAAGGCTGCTGAGAGACGAGTACCAGAAAAATATCCAGGCCAGATAAAGTTATACAGGGTTGGCGAGAAGCTGAGTATCAGCCTGTTTTGAAAGGTGATAAGCTAAAATTGGTTTTATTTGTAAAACACCCCTATCTATCATTTCATGGCTTTCAATAAGTCTGGCAGTCATATCTTTCTCCAAAATATTGGTTAATGGGATTGGAAACTCGTCTATAAGCCACGCAAGTTCCCTGTACATGGCAGCTTCATATTCTTCCATGCCTTCCAACTCCATTTCATATATCCATAAAAACAGGTTCTCAGCCACCTTCTTGTTAATTGCCAGAGGGGAATTTGGAATAAATCTTCTGATCCTGTAATCCAATCCGTGTTTCTGGCAAAATGCCTTTATTTTCTTCCCTAGAAAAGCCCATGAACTGTCTGTTGGCGAGAATTTTGCCTGATAAAGGCCTTTGTATTTCTCTGCCAACCCTTTCCTATATTTTTCCGCGGATTCGTAGAAAGCCGATTCCTGCCTGTCGCTCAATACCAATCCGCCGCCAAGGACAAATCTGCCACTGTTTTCTTTTGTCAGCTTTACAATAGATTCAAGGTTTTCATCACTGTCTGTAATAAAAGGGAGGACAGGCATAAGGGCTGTCCCTGTATATATTCCAGCTTCTCCCAGCGTTTTCATTGAAGCAAACCTGCTTTCTATTGAAGAAGCAAAAGGTTCGAATATCTCCCTGTAGCCTTTCGATCCAGAAGAATTAATACTGAAAACAACGCAAGCCCATGACTTTTCATTGATCCTCTTTATCAGATCCAGATCGCGCATGACAAGAGGCGATTTGGCAATTATGAGGGTTGGAAAACCGCGCTTATAACACACTTCCAGCATTTTTCTTGACAGCCTGAACCTGCTTTCAATAGGCTGATAATCCCCTGTTATAATTATGTCTTTTGGGACTTTGGAAAGTTCTTTGTCTAAAATTTCTGCAGCATTTGTTTTAATCCTGACAAATTGGGAAAACGGGTCTTTGAGGTTTTTTGTTAAATTGTTTTCAGTATTCAGCCCGTACATGTCCATGCGCAAAAAACAGTATGTGCACCCATATTGGCATCCAATGTATGGGTAAGCTGAATACTTTGACCAAAACCATCCCCCATCAATGTGCTTATTGGTTTTAAGCACGCTATCAACTTTTATTTCCTGGATAACCAGATCCGCCTGTGAATATTTTTTGATGCCCATGATGCTATTAATGCAAGTTTAATTAAATGCTTTTTGCGATCAGCCTGTAATATCCGAATTTACCTTCCAGGTAAAGCCGGATAGTGAATAAAATGTCTTTTTTCAGATCGTCAGCCATTTTCTTGCCATATTCTGGGAATAAATTTTCTATTTTCGGCCTGAAATCCCTTTCAAAAACAGGTTCGAAATGCCTAGGCATAAGCTCCCTACCCACATTACTGACGTCTTCTATTTTTGTAATTTCAAAACCAGCCCCAGCCACAAATCTCTTATACTTTTCTATGGTACCAAAAGACGGGTTTTGCCACGTCTGCCTCAATTCTAAATGCTCTTCGTCTGCGATTTTCTCTGTAATTGTCCAGTCGTCAAAAGCCAAGACCCCCCCCCCGTCTTAGCACTCTACGGAAGCCTTTCAAAGCTTCTTCTTTATCTGGTAAATGATAAAACATGTTCATTGTCCAGACAACGTCAAAACAATTATCTTCAAATTGCAAATTTCCGGCATCATGAACAGAAAAGTCAACAAGATGATCCAGACGCATCCGTTTTGTCAATCGCCTTGCTGTTATTGTCTGGAGCTCACTGATATTGATGCCATGTATCCGGCATCCGTACCTCTTAGCCAAATAGCGCGCAGGCCCGCCAATCCCGCAACCAACATCCAAAACATAATGACTGCCTTTTATCTCAGCCAGCTCAGCGAGCCTTTTGGTTGATTCTATTGCACCGGCTCTCCATAAGCTTCCGGTTTTCCAGATGTTCTCATCATATACCATTGGCGGATGAAGGTGGTCTCCTGACAACAATCCAATCAGACCTCCGCCAGGCAATCCATATGCATGGCCAACTCTGTCGCTATCGTAGTATTTTGCTGCCACAGATTCGTCAATCATCTAAAATAAAACACTGTAAGAAATATAAAGCGCAAAGTATCTGCTATAAGCAATGCATAACTCCAAACAAGGTGATGAGGCGGCTGTTAAGGGATGAATACCAGAAGATTGCTCAATGTTTATTTTAATTTTATACCTTGATTCTTTTTGTGTATACCTCTTTTTCCGTGTGATGGTCTAGGAGGTAGAGTTGATTCTTCTTCCAGATAGGGAGCACGCCTTATAAGATGCTCTAAAAAAGGTTCAGTATCCTCTATTATTTTCAATTCAACAGTTTTTTGCCATAAGCCTGTATCTTTATCAAAACTCCATTCAGCACCCAATAGGTCATCCATAAGACTAAGATTGCTGTCATTTTTTACCCCACTTAAAAATTCACGCTCCTCCTTAATGCTTCTGGGATCACTGATTCTATAAAATACCAGATAAATTCCGTACCTGAAAAATTTTGCTGTGACCCTTCTGTCTGAGTAGGCTAGTATATCTCCTCTATCTCCATTTTGTCTGGTATAAGATAGGCTGCAGTTAGGGCCATATGATAATTTTGTTTCAGCCCTGCCGAAATCAAATGTACCGTCTAAATCCAGTTTTCTCCTATCAGGGCTGACAAAATCTGCCCTGTTTGTCAAACCGCTGAAAATCTCGTATAAAGGAAGTTGTCCATTTACAGGTTGCATCTATATGGTAGGTTAGAGAAGCTTTATATGTTTTTTGTCCTGGCCATTTCAGCTTCTCAGAGAGAATTAGACCCATCTTTGGTAATCTACGAATCTGATAAAATAAGGTCAGAACCATTTTCTGGCATCTCTAAAATTACAGGAGGCGCATATAAAAAATAACCGTCAATACAAAAAATATAAGATTTGTGTTCAGGGACAGGAAGGAGCCAACAAACCTGTCCCCAGACACAAGAAGAGGAATTTACTAGCCTACGAATATAAGTTATTAAGGAATTCTCACGCATTATATAAAGCTTTTCCCTAGTTTAGACCCAAATTCAGCCCTTTCTTTTCCCGATGGACTGAAACCGATTTCCGTTCGATCTATTCGAAATCGGTTTCGACCCTTTAAAGTGTTGAGATCCCAAAGAAAAAACGTTGAGATTAAGCCTTATAACCCAAGAAAGAAAAGGATTTACACCTATACCCAAAGAAAAACAATAGGCCGAATAAAACCAATAACCAACTTAAGCAACCAGTTTCCCGCTAACCAACCTCGGGATTTTTCCAGAAGTGTCGAGTTTCAAAGAAGCCATTATTTGTTTTCGGAGTATAAGTAATCTGAAAATATTTCGTATGCTGCCTTTAGTGATTTTATCTCTGCTGGATTGGAAGGTTCCAGGATCTTTATCTTCTAACAAGGATCTCAAGTAGCCAGCAAAAGTCTCATCCTCTACATTCCTTCTTTTCCCATAATCTCCCATCGGAACTAACGTTACCAGCTTCGGATTTTTCTTTTTTATATAATTAACAAGGGAAGAGCAGTTCAGAAAGCAGCCTACTATAACTTCGTCAGCTTTCTTGGCCCCCAGAATTCCTTTTGTGCCTGCATCTGTTTTTACTATCACCCTTTTTCCAATAACTTTCGCATCAATATAATGAGGCGAATTGTAGAGATCAACTTTCCTAAAGTGCTTTATCTCCCCGCAGATCAGATCCCCGCTTTTTTTTATCTCAAAGGCTTTATCCAAAGAATCTACTGGAATAACTTCTTTTGCACCTTTTTCAAAGCACTGGACTATTGTTGAGCTTGCGTTGATTACGTCTATGATTACAACTAGGCCTTCTGCTGATTGTGCCCCTTCCAAACAGGATTTTATTAAAACTTTCATATTACGCCATCACCCGGACTCGAACCGGGATATCCCGTCTTCTGAGAAATTGGAATGCTCAATTTCAGTATGTGAAGGAAACAGGCTTTCCAGGCCTGCGCAGTACCATTGTGCCATGATGGCTTTTGATCGATCGCTTGTTTATCTAACATTATCTAGAACAAGACTATAAATAATCTATTTCATCTTTTGAGGGATACCCAGCCTAGTGTTACCCATTCTTCCCTTAACGCATTTTTTGCAAGCCCCTATGTTGTGATGATAACAGCTCAGACAGATTATCGCACCACAGATGTTGCATGTGTATGCTGGCTTCGCTACAGATCCGCACAAATTGCATAAACCTGAGATGTTTGTCTGGGTTTCGAGAAGTCTGCTGCCAATTGCCATACAAATACTCGGTTTTTAAGAATAAAAATGTTATCTGATTTATTCATCTGCTATAAATCTTAATGTATATTCAGTGTTATCTGGTATTGTTGGTGTCTTTAGATCGCCACCTTCGACCTTTTCAGTCCTTATACACACGTAATCATCACCTATGTCATGTCCATAAGGAGCGGTTGCCTTCACTTCCCTAGGGTTTTTTATTCTTGTATCCAATGTCCAAATAGGCGATCTCCTGATTTCCCCATCGCCTTTTTTCTTAATCGTAAATTCATACTCGACACTGCCATCTTTTCTCACTTTTCTTTCTGATATTTTTTCAAAAGGCATCTCTACTTTCGGATTTCTTCTGAGTCTGGCCTTTGATTTAGGATTTCCATATAAAATTTGTTTTGTTGGATAAAACTGAGATGCCAGGTCTCTCATACCCATCTGTGCTGTCGGGTTTTCTTTTCTCCATTCAGCCAACCACTTTCTTTCTAAAATTGTGCCGATCTCATTTGCTAACCTTGCTTTTGTTATACTAGGCTCTTCCCCGCTTAATCTGTCAACAAGACCAAATCCATGCCTGCCATCGAAAGTATCGAATGGGTAGCCTACCAAAACAACTGCTCCTGCATCTCTCATATAAGCTAGACAGGAAGAGTTTTCTGGATCTTCTATTCTGCCTGCCTGGCAAGTAGCTGGAAACAGGACAACTTTAGGATTTTTTGAATCAACTCTTTCTGATGTTCCGTCTGGGTGTACAAAATATAGTTTTCCATCGAAAGCAGTTGGATTAGACCCTTTGTAATTCCAGCCGCCTACTTGCCCATGAGAATTTCCGTGGCCTCCTGCCCAAACAAACAAATCTATCGATGCCCTGTTCAGTAATCTCAGAATTTCGTCTCCGTCCCGGGAAACATAACTAGTTTTTAATTTACCATCCCCTTCAATTATAAGCTTTCTAACTTTTCCATTTGGATCCAGCTTACCATCTTCTCCTGTTCTAGCTTCAGCATATGCAGTGCCGTTCATTGAATTATCTATAATGCCTTCTGCGCCTTTCGCAACAACATGCCTTATTTCTAGGTCAGTTGTAGATATCATCCTATAAGCTGTATCCCAATCCAGCAAACCGTCCTTGCTTTTCTGTATTGGGATCGATCCAGCTATCGCATCTGGTTCTGGATCAGGATCGATCTGAGAAGCCATGATATTGACTTTTACAGGATTGCAGGAGCTCACTGCGTCATGGATTTTTTGCCAGTTGCCTCCGTCTAATTCAGGCAAGTCTTTCAGAGCCATTTTATCTGCAGTATCCAGATAAAGAATATGCCTGAGTTTCTTTTCTTTTAACAACCCGAAAACTTCTGTAGGATCTGAATTGTATGGCGCAAATATTGCACCTTGCTTTTTTAACTCGTCAAAAGATTTCTTGCCGTTCTCATCTTTCAGCAAATTCTTTTGGACTATGACAACAAAATCTGTTTTGTCTTTGTCCTGAGCTTCCAAATTTGTGGGAGATAAAGAATATGCTACATATAAAGCAGCAGCAAGACCTGCATACCTGCCTCTTGGCTTTCTAGATGCGTATCCTGCCTGAGCTAATGCAGAGTAACCAACTGAGTCTACTAATGTTCCCATCCTCCTATTAGAAAGTCTTGCCATGAGAATATCTTAATTTATTGGTTTAAATATGTTCCTGTTTAGCTACCTAAAAGTAACTATGATATAAATAGATATAACAATGTTATATAAATAGTAGTTGTCAAAGTAACTTCAGTTTTTGCTTAAGCGTTGAATGGATGAAAGCGGGTTACAAAAGCTTTAGAAATTCATCTGCTTTCACTATTTTTGTTAGGTGGAATTCTTTGAGGTTCAACAAGTGTGGATCTCCTGTAACTATGTAGTCTGCTTTAGCTGTTACAGCACACTCTATTATTTTATTATCGTCTGGATCGTCTCTAACAGCCTGAATCGTGTTTGCCGGTTTGACAACTTTTGCATATTCCAAAATTAAAGCTATCTGACTTTCAATAAAATCGTGGTCTTCAAGAAAATCCCTTTTCAAGACCCTTTCCAACTCTTCCAATATTTGTGGTGATGTGAAAACCTGTATTTTTCCATCTATAGCAAGCTCCACTATCTGGTGAGGTTTGCCCAGCCAGAAGACAGAGGAAACATAAATGTTGGTGTCCAAAACAACCCTAAGCTTTTCGTTTTCTTCCTTCACGGATTATTCTCACAACGTCTTCTTCTGATTTTATTCCTAATTTCTTTGCGTGCTTTATTCCAAAATTTGTCAGCCTTTCAAATTCTTTTGTCGGGTCTGGAATATTTATTTTTTTTAATAGGATAAAGTCCTCCATTCTGCTTACAACCAGCTGTGAACCTTCCTCTAATTCTAATTCCTGCCTAATGTGAGAAGGTATTACAACCTGCCCTTTTGTTGAGATTGTAGTTATTTCTGCCATATAAGAATGTATTACTTTCTTACCTTATAAAGGTTTTTATTATAATTTAAGAAGCCACAATTAAGACTCAAGACCGATGACTGAGTACCGAAGACTGCAGGAACTGCTTACTCCTGTTCTATTGGTTAGGTCTTGGGTTCTGAGTTCTGGGTCCTGAATCCATAATTAAAACTGTATTGCGTGTTTATTTAATTACTTTGTCCAGTTTATCCACCAAAGATTTTATCAACTCTGTATTGTTATTGTTGGATTTCACAAGCTCTTCCATAAGCTGTGATATATTATTATCTACTTTAATTATATTTTTGGCAATATCTCCATATTTCCCGTCCATTGTATTGAAATTTTTATTTGTATCTTCTCTTAAATTATCAACCTTCTCTCCCACTCCACAAACCTTCCTCCCAACACCATCAACTTTTTCTCCAACAGCATCAACATTATCCCTAACATCTGATAAAATAAGAGATCCTATCTCAAGTCTCTCCAAGTTTGTCTTCTCAAAAGGAGTTTTGGCCTCTTCTCCATAATCTATATAAAAAAATCCTAATTTTTCCTTCACACCAATAGGTGTTTCTACAATTTTATCAACATGAAGGTGAAATGGCCCCTGTTTTTTGGATTTTATATTAACTTCTTTTTTAAAAGTCTCTATTGATCTGGCTTCTCCTTGGCAGAGTATTTGTACTGTTCCATCGTGCATGTTTTGAACATATCCTTTTAATCTGAGCTTTCTAGCTATCTGATTAACTAAAGCCCTGTATCCTACACCCTGTACATTCCCTTCAGCAACAAGTTTTATTGCAGTTTCCATAGTTGCCTATTGGCTTTTAGCATATAAATAACGGGCCCGGTGGGAAACCAACTTTGCAATCGGTTCCTGCTGTCTTGTGTCCTGTGTTTTGAGTTCTGAGTCTTGACGGTCTTCTACCCGCTGTCCTGAGTCCTGTGTTTTGGGTCTTGACGGAAGTCTTCTGTCCACGTGTCTTGAGTATTGGACGACTCATTTGAAGACATGAGTGGAATTGTAAGTTCCTGATTTAAATTGCTATGTTTTTCTCTTGACATTTTTTGCATATACCGTCTACATTTATCTGGAAATGACAGACTTTAGCTTCGATATTTTTGAGAAAATCTATTGACTCTATATCTATATGAGTTGATTTTAGGCATTTTTCACAGGTAAAGTGTGAATGATTTCTAGAATTTGATGAATAGACAACTTTTCCCTTACAACTATACGAATATATTCTATGTGTTTTTCGCATGTCTTTTAGGAATCTGTAGACAGTTGCGAGTCCTATGTTACCTTTTTTCTTTTTTACTTTTTCGTAGAGATCCTCAGCAGTAAAGAAGGTGCTCAGATTTTTCAATTCTTCTAATATAACCTTCTTTTGTTCTGTCTGTCTTGAAACCCTTCCCATATCCTTATTGATAATGATAGTCATTAACATTTATAAATATATACATTGAAATCCAGACATGGAAAAAGTTGATACAATATTAGTGACAGGTGTATTGGGTTCGGGTAAAACAACAACAATTAATAGGCTAATTAGTGATTTGGATTCTAGGGGAAAAAGACTATACGGGCTTGTTAATGATATAGGGGCTTTGAATGTCGATGCAGAAAGGATAATGCTTCCAGAAGACAGGATTGCAGGATATTCAAGCGGTTGTGTCTGTTGCGAACGCCGTGAAGACCTGCAAAAATCTTTAGCCTCTTTAGACCAAACAAATGTTGATATGCTTTTGGTTGAACCAAGCGGGGCAGCAAACCCAATTGACATTGTTGAGACGTTGATAGATGATGAAAGGATAAACTTGAAACATGTAGTGACACTTATTCCTGTGAGACATTTTGATTCTGTAAGATCTAAAAGTTCCTTCCTTGGAGGCTTAAGTACAGCTAGTGTTGTCGGGTACACTTGGCCTACAGATCCAGAAGAGCGAAGAAAAGTTGATTCTTTTTTATCAGATCAGGGTGTGACACAGCAAAGGATTGTGGTAGATGAAAATTTTGGATATGATTCATTGGAGAATTTGGTGGGTTGGTCAATTGAAGGATTTATTGGAGAAGAGCATGACCATCATCATGGGCATGAGCATTACAAGACAGTTATTAGGACAATAAACCCTGCGGCTAGCAGAGAAGAAGTTATTGCGGTTTTGGAAAGATTGGCAAATCACGGGATTTCTAGGGCAAAGGGTTTTGTGCCTCACTTGCATATTTCATTTGATATAGTTGGAAACAGTTTAGCAATATCCGATGGTAGGGGCAGAGGCTCTATGGCATATGCTGTTCTTATTGATGAAGGCGAACTTCCAGTTGATTTGATAGAACCTATAACAGCCCCCAGGGAAGGCGCTTTTTTTGCCGATAACGCAACTCCGCAATCAAGATTGGCAACTTTCCATTATTATTATAGTAGATCTGCTGGTACAAGACCTGATGCTGGCGGCATTGTCCAATCCAATTTTGAAGCCCCAGACGAAGCATACATTGCAGCAAAACAAATAGCGCTTCAAGATCGTGACACAAATCCTTTGAGGCTTGCTCTGGCCCCCTATATTGATATAAGGTTAGGGGGACTGAGGGCTTTACAAAAAAGCGCCCAACAAAATAAAAATTATGTTGGAGTAATGTTAGGGTCTTTTGCGATACAAATGCTTGGAGAATGGGACAAAATACCATTTCAAAGCCTTGCTGATTCAAGGCAATTGGAAAAAATAAAAAAAGAAGCGGTTCCCCAATTTTTTGACTATTTGAAAGCTTTCGGTGACAAAGATATGGAACCAATAAGGGGGAAAGACGGTGATCCTTACAGCTGCTATTTTGTAAAAATGGCAAGGCAAGCTAGTCAATATGCCAAACCTGAAGATGTGCAAACGGCTGCACGTAATATGACAGGCGTTTATAGGAGAAATGGGAAAGAGGAAATAGTAAATATGTGGAGGCAACTAACATGAACTATAAGGCAATTGTTGTTGTGACAGGCGTGGGTTTGGGAGAAGCTAAGATGATTTTCAAACAACCTGACCCTGCCGACCTAGTAGAACTTAAAGGAAAGATGTGTAAAATGAACTCGCCTGCAGGCGCTTCTGTAGAATTAAATAAAGCCGGTTATTTGGTTTATATGCTTGGGGATTGCCTCGATTGCATGGAAACTGTTGGAAAAAACTTCATGAAAAGCGAATACTATTATGAAAAAGTGGATCTGCTCAACAAAGAGGAGGTAAATAAAGTTTGCCAGGAAATAGCTGAACTTAAACAAAAAACTAATTTGAATGTTCATCTTGTCCATTATGGGGGAATGTCAGGAGTAGCATCTAAAGTTAAACTACCAAAAGAAACTGTTGCTTTAGATCCTTGGGAGATACCGCCAAATTCAGTTGGGCCTTTCGTTGAAGCAAATAGCGGATCGCTTCTCAGTATTCTACAGGCAATGAAAGAAATTTTCAGAAAACAGAAAAAATCTAAGATTGTAATCATTTCCGCAATCAGTGCTATAAGGACTAAAAGATTGCATACCTTAGATGCTCTTCAAAAATCCGCAATCCACGCTATGGCAAGAAGCATGGCATTGGATCTTACGAAAGAAGGAATATATATTACAGAGATAATGCCCGGCATCACTGATACAGGATTCTACGATAATCCAACAACGTTTGAGGCTATGAAATTGGCATCAGAAGAACTTGGATATAAGTATACAGAAGAAACATTCCCTGTTTTCAAATCTCAAAGGGTGGGACAGGCTGTAGTTTTTGCAATAGATATAGATGCGCATGTAAGAGAAATTTCCTTGATGCCTTATGGACAATATCCGCATTTGGGGGCTTAATTTATTCTAAAGCTTACAACTTGAAATGCGCTTAATAATTTCAAGAGTAAAACTTTTGGGAGCTAGAAACCATAAAAGCCGCTTCGCTTTCGCTCAGTTGGCACGTCATGAAATACTATAAATTTTCAAGGAGCTTCATCAGATTTCTTTTTGGAGCATGCTTTTCTTTGATAGCAGCTATTATTTTCTGCCATTTTCCCGGGGAAATGTCCTTTATTTTCTCCAAATATGCGACAGCTGTCCTGTAATTTTCGTTTCCCATCATACGTATATAATCCTCTGCTAAACTGAGGTATATATTTAATGCTTTATCAGCTGACACCCTTTCGGCTATCTTATTTTTCATATCTTCTGACAAACTCTTCAGTGAATACGCTCTGCTAACATCCCCCCTTTCCAAGTATAGGCTAGCCAAAATATTTGGGCTTTTTCCATTCTTCAAATAATCAATAAGCTTTTCCCTTTCAGCTTCCCAGATATTCAGCTTTTCTGAAATTCCCCTTATTTCTTCTATGTTCCATGGGGAATGTTTAAATAGTTTCCAAGCTGTCTGAAGAGCCAATTCCAAGTCCCCTTTCTTTTTATAAAGTTCTAGAAGCTCCATATCCAACTCCCCTGATTTGGCATATTTTATTGCCTCCTCTAGTTCGCCTTTCTCAGAGAGTTTATCAACAAGGCACTCTGTCATGTTGAAGTTTTTGCAGGTTTCAATATACTCTTTTTCTTGGCCAAGCTTTTCTACAATAAAAAGTAAAAGGGAAGCCAAGGCTTCTTTTTCCCAGCCTTCGTAACTTTTTATTTTTTCAAAAACCAGCGACTTTGTTTTTAATAACATTTTATCATTTAAACCGGACATCGGCTTCTCTATGCTTTCTTCTATTCCATAATTAGCAGCCTCTGTATACAGATCCAGCAGGTTTTCAATATCTTGCTCTGTCATCTTCTTTGCAACTTTTGAAAGGGAATCCCCTATACTTATAACAACATCCCCGAATTCACCATTGTCGTCAATATTGTTTATATTTTCAACGCATTTTTCTAAAAAATAAATAAGGATTTGTATAGATTCTGCATGGAAGCCTTTATCTATAATACCATCTATTTCGTTTCTTATATCTTCAATGTTTTCAACGAATTGCGGGATGGTATTATAATCAATAAAATCAAGATCAAATGAACTGCTAATAATGCGCATGTATTCTTTTACATCGACTGATTTATTTGCCTTCAGGGCAGTTTCTGTTTTTAGTTTTCTTAGCAGTCTCTCATTTTCCATTGAGTTTTCCAAAATAATCTCTATCAGCTTTTCTTTTTTGAATGCCTTCAGATAGGATTTTATGTCTTCTGTCCTTATTTCTTCTGTTTTGGGAGAATTTAAATAAGCTAAAAGAGCAGCAACTATATGCTTGCAGAAGCCTTCATATGGGCAGGAACACTTCTGGCCAGATTCAGATACTTCAACAGAATACAGGGCAGAACCTCTAACCTTGGCTTTCAGTTTGTTGTCTATAAGCATCAAATTTAAAACCTTGTTATCGAAAAAGTATTTTTCTCCCCTGTAATATATTCTTTCCCCCGAAATTTCCTTTATTTTCTTGGCTGTTAGATTTTGAATGTCCATATTATATATTTTGTTTAACTGCTAAAATCTTTGCGGGACACCTAATTTCTTACAACATTCACATTCTTCGAAAACCCTTTTTGTCGGCTTGCAGAATGTCGTCCCTTTTTTAATGAGGTCTGAAAATTCTTTGTGTGTCATTTCAGAAATTCCTTTTTCTTTTAGATTTTTGGCAATGGTTTGTATATTTTTCCAATGCGTTTTCCCGTAGTCTGGTTCTTGATCTATTACTCCACAGTTTGCACAAAAATTTCCGAAAAACCAGTTTGCCAAGTGTTCTACTTTAGCTGGCTTTTTGATTTTTGATTCTGAAAGATTTTTAATCATACAAGAAAAGCGAGTTACAGAAGCTTTAGAAATTTGTCTGGCGTCAAATTTTTTATCCCTTGAAACTCTTTCATGTCTGTAAGATCAGGATCGCCGATAACAATATAATTAGCACCTCCATCAACAGCTGTTTCAATTATCTTGTTATCTGTTGGGTCTCTTACAACATTAAGCGTGCTGACCTTTTGTACAATGTGGTAATCATTGAAAATGGTTTCTATAAGCTTTGAAAGCTGGTCTTGAGGAAAGCCAAATTTGTTTATCAGTTTTGTCAAAAATTCTTCCAGAATTTCTTTTGAAGTGATTAAAGCATATTCTCCATTTAATCCTCTATTAATCACTTCGTGTGGTTTGCCTCTCCAGAAAACTGAAGAGATTAGGACGTTTGTATCTGGGACAATTCTGATCTCTGGCATTTCAATCCCCTTCTAAAACATCTTTTTCTGTTATCCCTTTTTTCTTTGCAAACTTTACGCCGAAATCCACTATTTTTTCAAATTCTTTTACAGAAGGCAGTTCCATCTTCTTGAAAATTATTGTGTCTCCACTACCATAGACTGCGAATTTTGTGCCTTCTACTATTTTCATTTTTTCCCTGATCCCCTGCGGAATAACAACCTGCCCTTTTGGAGAAGTTGTTGTCATTTCTACTTGGCTCATAACTTGGTTGGAAGCTGATTCATAGTTGGAAATTCGGTCTTTCGCCCAGCTTCGGTCTTTCACCACCTCATATGTTAGTACAATAGTTTTACTTTCTTACTTTATAAAGGTTTGTATAACAGTTTTCTGTCCAAAAAATTAAGAAACAGCTTCTTGTTTTCTTTTGCAGTATTCCAGTCTTTTACTTTTTCAGCTTCCCTTTCGTACTTCTCTTTCAAGTTATAGTTTACAAACAGGATAAAAGTGATAAGGATGAAGCTGTTCAATTTGCTGAAGTCTGTGGAAAGTGAAATATAAACAAAGCCGCCAAATAATCATAGATGCCTGAAAAGATTAAAGCTGAAGGATTGAGAATAGAAAAACTGGAACCGAGACATAAAGAGCTGTTGAATTCTTTTCAAACTTCAAACAAGGAGCTGAAAGATTTTCTTGTTGAAGATGCATTCAAAAATCAAGAATTGGCAATTTCAACAACTTATGTCTGGTTTTACGCAAAAACAAATGAGCTGGTTGCTTATATAACCTTGCTGACAGATTCTCTCAGAATAAGGGAAACAGAATTAGAAAAGGCATTTGTAGATAAGGGAATTTTGTATAAAAGTTTGCCTGCACTCAAAATAGGAAGACTTTGTGTGGACAACCTATTTATAGGAAGGGGCATAGGAACCCAGACAACTTATTTTGTGATGGATGTGCTTTTGACAATCACAGATTATGCTGGCTGTAGGTTTGTAGTTCTCGATGCAAAACCAGAAGCAGTGGAGTTTTACAAGAAACTCGGATTTCAAATACTGAAACAAGCAGATAAAGAAACTGTCCCAATGTATTATGATATGAGGGCCGGTATTGACCTTTACAGAAAAGGTGAGCTTAAGCTATCTGAATATTTTTTGAAAACTTTTCGAGCTCTCTAGCTAATTCTCTATCCTTTTCTGTCGGAGCTGAATTGTTCTTTTTAATCATGTTCTCCAAAAATCTTCTCGCATCTTCACCAGTAATTTCTGGTGTTGGTTCAATTGGCTTTGCCATATGATATTTAATTTATTTAACAGTTTATAAGCTTTCAGGAGCGTGTTTTTCAATGCTTTCCCCTTCTTATACATTTCCATCAAAAAACTCTGAAAGCCGTAGACCGAAGACTTTGTAGGGAACTGCTTATTCCTGTTCTATTGGTTAGGTCATGTGTCCTGAGTTCTGGGTCTTGAAGACCGTAGACTGAAGACTCAGGACTTCGGAGAGAACTGCATTTGGTATGAAGCGGGCCCGGTGGGATTTTCAGTCTTGAGTCCTGAGTTTTGAGTATTGTTATTGACCCAACTGTATTTGTATTGTAGTTTTCTTGGATACGGTAGCCTTCTTCTAAAAGAAGGCTAGCATTTGAACCCACGACCTTCCAGGTTTTCGCTTTTCAGCAAATCACTATCCGGTATCTTCTATCAGCCGAGTTGCACATTTTCTATCATCGCAGATTTCTGTCTGCTAAATATGCTTTTAACGACATCGTTTTGAAATAAGCAATGCCTATATCAAACAATATTAAAAGCCGGGTGCTCTACCAGGCTGAGCTACGAGCCCTTTAATTTGAGATTATTGTCTCTGAGTTTATTTAAATAGTAGAAATCAATTAAACAAGATGCCCAGGTTGTGTAGCGGCCTAGCATAGAGCCCTGTCATGTAAGCTTTTGTCACAAAAGCTTAAGCAAAAAAGGAGCCTAAAATTCTTTCGCTTCGGCTCAGAATTTTTACGGCTTCCACGGAAAAGGCTTATACGGATCGGCTCTGACCCGGGTTCAAATCCCGGCCTGGGCGCCTGTTTTTTAAAATTAACCCTCTTTGAGTAAATCTACTCCCCAAAAATAGCGCCAAAGCCTGCTTGGGCAGATTCGTCCTGCTTTTGTATAATTTCTAGAATTTTATCTTTGTCGTTTCCTGTAAGCTCTTTCGTTAAATCTTTTAGAAGTTTTTTTGCTTCTTCCACAGCTTCTTCTGAGCAGTCCATCTCCAGATAGTAGCCTGTCTCTTTCAACCCAAGAGAACCAGCCTCCCTGAAATTGATTGACTGCCTTGCCAACAGGTCGTTTTTTAGAACAATATCACTGGCCTTCTGGTACTTGTCTTTTTCGAGATAAAATAATAGTTTCATGATTCAGTTCCCCTCTAATATTCTAACTTTAGCCGTACCTAATAATCTGACAGCATTTGAAGTCAGGCTATCAATAGTTGCTGTGTCGTATCCTTTTTTCCTAAGATGGTCTCTCAGATCAACTGACTTGCCGTCACTTCTTTTAAATTCTAATTTTTCATAAATGCCATCTGATCCTATATCAATGCCTATTAATGTAAAGTCTTGTTCCGTGTGCCTGAGCTCAACTATTGTTTTATCTTTATAGACTTCAACAACAGCTCTGTTACCTTCTATATCACCTGTATAAATTGCTGGTGTATTGTATTTGTTGTATGAAAACCAAGCTGCGTCTAAAAGTAATCCCGCTACTGTTACTTTTCTCCATCCAACATTAATTTTATATCTCATGGTTATGTTAAATCTTCCTCCAGATATTTTTTTACTGTATCCAATAAATCCTGGTCTCCTGTTTTTAATACCTGGTTTGGGCCTAAAACTTTAAATCCTTTGCTCATGGAATCGGCCATGTGGGTAGCGAGCCCCTTTGCTTTCAGCACCTTTGAAGAAGCAGATAGTGTGTGGACAAGTTTCTTATCAGCTTTCCTGAAAATTCTAGACACTTCAGCAACCCACCTGTCCTCTTCAACCCAGACCCTGCCAATTTTCCTGTACTTTTCCACAAAGTCCTGCGAATTTTTTATTGCGAAAACAGGAGGCCCAACGACTCTCCTTATATTTGGGAGGCTCCCATTCTCAACTTCTAATAAAACAATGCACGTTTTCTCGTCTGTCCACACAAACTGTCCTATACATACAAATTCATATTCTTTCAAGATTTCAACCAGCCTTTTAGAAGTTTTTCTGAGCTGCGGATATATTATATCGTCTACAATAGCAGGTCTCTTGAATCTTACTGCCAAAAATAACGTTCCTCTTGATTTTATTTTTCTCAGAAGCTCGGATGGTTTTATTTTTATTTCTTTTTTCTGGAAGTATGTTTCAGATGGCTTGTCCAAAAATTCCTGGACGAGATTCACGAATTTTACAAAAACAGCAGGCGAAAGCGCTGCCGCCACATTCCTTTTCGGATCAACAGGATCTATAACAACAAGAGGCTGCCCCCTAAACTCTTGTTTAGTTCCAGAATATCTCCCTTCCAAATCGATAAACACCTGGCCAGGAATCCAATTAGACGTCTCTTTTAAAAGTGTTTTGAAGTCATCGTATTTTACAATCAGAAGTTCGCAGAGATATCCGGAAAGCCCTTGGGTTTTCAGGTCAGAACCATAAAGCCCATTCCTCTTGCAAAAAGTTTTGAGCAGTCTGGCCTCATTCGACTGGTGTGGATGGAGTTTTTTTGACAGGTATTGGTTGTGGAATGGGGTGCGATCTACAGCGGAAATTATTTTCTCAGCAGATTCAACTTTGTAGCAAGGGACAATATCCACATCATACCCTTTGATTTTTGATCTCACATAAGGGTGCTCTGCATAAGCTATTTCAAAAAATCCCTTGAACGATCTCACAATCCTCTTGCCTAATTCCAGTCCTTTCTTCTCTAAATCTTCGCGCCCAACATCAACAGGAAATTGTATGAAAATATCGAACTCTTTTTTGTGGGAAAGCCAAGTGTTTCTTGTAAAGGAGCCTGCGAGCACAACAGACAGTCCGAGGGGTTTTATTATTCTTTCTGTCTCAGCAAGCACATCTTCGATCACAGCGTGGACAGCATTCTTCTCCTGTTCAGAAGGGACTATCTTTTTGAGTATAGATTCGAGAATTAAATCGAGGTTTTTTTGAGTCATGTATTTTATTTGTGTGAAGTTGTATTTAACGAGGGATATAACAGTGTTATATTAAAATCAACCTATTTAAAACCCCAAGTCTATGTATATTAAAATCATAATCATTAAGTCCTTGAATAGAGATCAATAGAATAATTTCATGATTCATGCCTGGATTTCATATCCTGTATATTCATGATCACTCTCATCCAACTTTGGGCTAATACCCAATTATAAACTTAAGGCTGTTTTAAACAGCAGTGTAAAATCTCTAGTTCTATTGGACTTTTTTGATATTTGAAGGAGTGATTAATATGTCAAAATTAGCCCCAAATGCAACAAAGTATATCATTAAAGCAAAAATTAATGCAAACGGAGTCGTTGAAAAACCAGATGTCATCGGCGCAATTTTCGGCCAAACAGAAGGCGTCATGGGCGCAGACCTTAACCTAAGAGAGCTTCAGCGAACAGGAAAGATCGGCCGTGTCGAAGTAAAAATAAAATCCGAAAACGGCAAATCTGAAGGCACAATAATCATCCCATCATCTTTGACTACTTCTGAAACAGCTCTCATAGCAGCTACCCTAGAAACAATAGATCGAATCGGTCCGTGCACAGCTGAAGTAAAACTAGAAAGCGTTGAAGATGTCATGGAGGACAAAAGAAAGCAAATCATAGAAAAAGCAAAGGGCATCCTGAAAAACATGATAGAAGTAAACGCCCCTGACACAGAGGAGATCTCAGAGCAAATAAAAGAATCTGTGAGATCAGAGGAAATCACATTGTTCGAGGGGCTCCCAGCAGGTCCTGGCATAAAAGAGTCCGATTCAGTCATAGTAGTCGAAGGCCGCGCAGACGTAATTACACTACTAAAATTCGGAATAAGAAACACAATAGGAATCGAAGGGACTTCAGTCCCAAAACCAGTAGCAGACCTCTGTAAAGAAAAAGAGTGCATAGTCCTCACAGACGGCGACCGTGGAGGTCTTCTGATAGTAAAAGAGTTAATGCAAGTCACAGATGTTGATTTTGTAGCACGTGCTCCTGAAGGAAAAGAGGTTGAAGAGCTCTCGAAAAAGGAGATTTTCAAAGCGCTCAGAGACAAAGTCTCCTCTCAGCAGTTCAAAAACGAACTAAGCTTTATAGAAAAAGGCCTTCCAGAAAAAGCATCGAAACAATCCAAAATAGAAACAGCTTCGGAATCCCCAACCAGTTCAGTCACCGGCGCATTCAAACCAAGAACAGCATATACGCCTAGAACAGATTTCAAGTCCGCGAGAGGAAGGAAACAAACATACGAAGCAAAGCCATTATACGCTCCAAGGCCCCCTATGTCAAGGCCAGCGAGATTAAGGCCAGACGAGAAAAAACTTTACCAAAAAACTCTAGAAGAGCTTATCGGGACACGCGCAGCCTGCATATTCGACAGCAAAGGAGAGCTTTTGGGAAGGGTCCCTTCAAAAGAGTTAGCAAACACAATCAAAACCCTCGAAAATGTCCACACAATAGTCTTCGACGGCAAAGTTGATCCAGAGATCGATTACGTGGCCAGAAGAAAAGGAGTGCGCCTCCTGATTTGCATGGAAAAAGATCCTAACCTAAGGTCTTCAATGACTATACTGTCTAAAGAGGATCTTAATTAACCTTTTTCTTAAAAAGTTTAAGTTTAAGCAAAAACCTGATTAATTTTTTTATTCGGATTTTATTTCGAATTTGGTATTATTTTCACTTCCCCTCTAACAGGCACCACTTCCAGGCTTCCTTTGTAAATCTGCACGATCCCAACCAGACTAATCTTTGCCCCATCTTTTATCTCAGCTGCTTTAATCCCGGATAATAGTTCAAACTGCTCCAGTATACTATTCCAAACAACAACCCTTATTTTCTTCTCGCCTTCCATCAAATTAAAGAAAAGTCCAGTGTCAGTTTTCTTAATGCCTGAAGCAACTCCTGTAATATTCACATACTTCCCGTCAAAGCTCTTGTCTATTTTTCCAATTGCAATCTCTTTCGCCTCCATGTTAGATGCAAAAATAAAAAGCAGAATTAACCCAATTATACTGCCTGCCAGAGAAATTTTCAATAAGAGGCTTTCACTAATAATCATATCATCCTAAAGTAAACGTTTTAATTGGAGTATACACCGGCCCGATTCCTGTCAAACTGCTTTGGAAAAGTTTAATCTCTTCCACCCGCATCTCTCCAATATAGATCTTCTCCAACTCTTTTAATTTATCCAATAGTTTCTTTCTGTCAGTAACAATCCCAACCCTCGCAAAAGTCAGATGCGGGCGGGGGTCATAATCTTCCTTTCTGAAATCCTCCAATTTCTCATTCAACGCATTTTCGAGATGTATTATCTGGTCCTTTCCCTGATTAACTTCTAAAAAGACCACTGTTATATAGGACGGATTATTGAAAAAAGATAATCCAGAAACAGAAATATTGAAAGGATCTGTTAACTTAGAAGCAGATTTTATACGTTCGGCTAGTTCAGTAACACTGTTATCTGAAACCTCTCCAAGAAATTTCAGTGTAAAATGAAAATTTTTCCTCTCAACTATCTTCAAGTCAGCAAATCCTCCAGCTTCGCCCAAAAACCTTTTCTGAAATTGCAAAACTTTTTCTTTCAGTTGTTCATCCAAATCTATCGCAACAAACAATCTCATCTTTTTATTTAGAGATCAGTAATTAAAAAGGAGAAAAAAAGTATTCACACCATCTTCACGCCACCAAGATATATAAGCCAGGTTACCATAAACTGTGTATCTTAAAAAATCAAATAAAATTTCAAGAATGGATCAAACTGATTTCAGACCAATTGGTTAGGAAATCAATTTCAGCCATCTATGGAGCCTATGAACGGATACCTCGACCTGAACTCAGCGTATACAAAAAACTTTGGCTGGAGATCCAATCCTTTTTCTTTCAAAATTGTCCCAGAGCTCTTTGTTGGCTACCAAAAAGAAGTCAGCACAATTTTTAACGGAGTAAACGACGGCTCTAGATTCTCTCTAATTTTAGGCCAATCAGGGACAGGAAAAACAACTTTTATGAAACATGTGCAGAGAAATCTCAGCGAGAAAAATAAAATCCTCTATCTCCCGAAAGCTCCAACAGACCCAAAAGACCTAGTTGAAATACTAACTAACAACCTAGGATTGAGTCCAGAAAATTCAGGCAAAGAAATAAACCTCTACAACATCGGAGACTTCCTAAACAAAGAAGTCAGGGATTTCAAAATAATCCTTTTCATAGACGAGTGCCAAGAAGCGCCGAAGGAAACTTTCGAATGGCTCAGATCTCTGTCAGACCAGATAGACAATATCTCTATTGTATTATCCGGCCTCCCAGAATTCGAGTCCATACTCAAAACAGAAATCCACAGTCTACTCAACCGCGTAAATATCAGGGTTGAAATGGGAAATCTCAGCAGATTAGAAACACTTGATCTAATCAAGAAAAGAATAGAGTTTGTAGGCGGTATAGATACACAACCTTTCACACACGACGCGATAGAGATAATCTACGACAAAACAGCTGGCTACCCCAGAGAGATCCTAAGAGTCTGCGAAGAAGTCGCTCAAAAAGCTGCAATCAAAAATATTTCTATAGTAGACGCAGAGTTTGTCCAAGAGCAAGAAACCCTGAAATCAGTAGAAAAGCCTTCGATGCATGATCTCTCTGGAAGACAGAAAGCAATAATAGAATCCTTGATTTCCCACAAAACCCTTACACCGTCACAAATGGTAGCAAAGATCGACTGTAATGAATACAAAACAAAAGACAACGCAGTCCGCTCAGTCAACAACATCCTGAAAAGAATGACTGAAGAAGGCAAATTAATCCGAAAGAAAAGGGATAAAGCCTTTGTTTATGAGTTAGCGCCAAGAATGCAATCTGCTTTTAGTTTAGGAAAAGCTTAAAGAATCCAAAACCCCCCTTAACGTATTTTTTAGAAAAACCCGAAAAGAAAAAGTTCTTTATTCTTAACCTCGATTCAAACAACTCTACTGTTTTCTAACTATTTAACTTCTTTCTCTGCAACTATAACAAAATCCCCGACAGACCTGACTGCAGAAAACGGAACTAAAACCCTTCCCTTGTCATCTTGCTGTAAGTTCAGTTCTGTCGCATGCCTTGTTGGCTGGGTCAAAACAAGATTTATGAGTTCTCCTGATTCTGTGATGTAGTCTAAATCTCCAACAACACCAAATTTCTTTCCGCTTTCATCAGAAATAAGGACTTTTCCCAACAATTCTCTGCTCTTCAACCTTTCCACCATATTCTACCCTTTCTTTTCAAAGAAGGATGGAAGTTGATTTCCTATCCAATTTATCTGAAATCAACTTCGTCCCTTTAGAAAGGCTACAGTACCCAAAGAAAAGGGTTTAGTAACCTTTCTGTTAACTATATTCTAAATTAACCGATTAAATATATAAAGGGTACTAAACTTTAAAAACTTAATGTGGTTCGTCCCCTTTGCAATAAATAAAGGTCGTTTTCAAGAATAATTTACCCAAAGAAACAAAATTAGTCAGAAGTAGGCGTAACCTTTACCCCAATTTCTTCCAGTTTTTCCTTAAACTTCTCTAAAGCCCTGTTAATATCCTCTATGCTATGGGCTCCTGTACAAATTATTTTTCCAGAACTGAACAAAAGGAATGCAACTCTAGGTTCTGTTATCCTGAAAACCAACCCAGGGAACTGCTCTGGCTCGTACTCAGCATTCTCTAGCATGAAAGCAATCTCTTCTAAATTTAGCTTTGCCAGGATCTTAGTTGAAGCAACAATATTCTCAACCTCTATTGGGAATTTTTTTGGCACATTGAACCCTACGCTGCGTATTGTTTCAGCCACTTTTTGCATCGCAATCTTGGCATTCTCTATACTCTTTGCGCCTGTACAAACAACCTTGCCCGAGCTGAAAATTAAAGCTGCTGCCCTAGGGTTTGTAGGCCTGTAAACAAGACCAGGGAACTGCTCAGGTTCATATTCAGTATTCTCTACCTCTTTAACAAGCTTTTCCAATTGAATATCAACTCCAAGTGTAGCAAAAGCAACTACGTTCTCAACTTTTATTTTAAAATCACTAGGTAAGTGTATAATCGGGCTACTCTCACTGCTGGGACTCTTCGTATTCTCCCCCTGATGAACCGGTTCTTTAATTTTATGCTCTTTACCCTTTGTTGCTTTTAAATCTAGGGCCTTCTTTCCACTAATCTTTTTCATTTTGGGTTTAGTTTTTTTAGAAATCGATTTCTTATCTTTAGCCATATCCAATCAGACATCGATAGTGGAATGTCGTCCACTCGCTGAAATATAAAACAAGAGCGTAAGCTTTATATTAGTATACTATATATCGTGCTCCCTATATATACTAAGCTTTTGTCATCAAAGCCTTAAGCAAAAAAGGATCCTAAATGTTATGTTTGCTATCTCTCAAACTGTCCAATTTCCTTCACCATATCCACATTGGATATCAAGATGGATCTGCAACAAAACTTCTCAATTCCTAAAGAATCTAGAACAACCTTCGAATCTTCCCCAGCGGCTAACCTGTCTTTATACTTCTCCCATACATGGGATATAGGTTTTCCACAGGAAAAACATCTCACAGGTATAATCATAAGCTATCCTTTTCTTTCCAAAAGAAGAGTGGAAACCGATCGAAGATGGTTGAGATTGATCTTGGATCAGCTGCGAAGGATCAATCTCGTCCCTTTGTGATCGGTTTCGTCCCTTTAAGTATACCGTACCCAAAAAGAAAGGGTTTAGTTAATCAATAAAATAGGTATAATCTCTTTTGTACAACAATCTATAACATATCTAATGTAAGGTTTAAATAGGTTTCTGCAGGTCAATAGTAAGTTATGATTGATGTTCACTGTCACCTGGAACAAAAGGAATTCGAGAACGGCCTAGACAAAGTAATACAATCTTGTAAATCTGTAGGTATAAAAGCCCTGGTAACATCTTGCTGCAACCCAAAGGATCTGGAGAAAACCCTCGAAATCCAGGAAGAGTATAAGAACTTTGTTTTCGCCTGTGCAGGCCTGCATCCAGAGTACATAAAAGAAATCTCTCAGAAAGAAGCTGACTCTTATCTAGACCTTCTAAAGAAGAACAAAAACAAACTAATAGCAATCGGGGAAATAGGCCTCGACTATTTCTGGATAAAAGAGCCTTCCTGGCAAGCCAAACAGAGAGAACAGTTCGCAGAGTTAATCAGGTTTGCTAAAGAGCTAAAAAAGCCTTTAGTTGTTCATTCCAGGAACTCACATCCTGACACAGTAAACATCCTCGAAAAAGAAGATGCGAAACAAGTCCTTCTCCACATGTTCGGCGGAAAAGACCTGATCAAAAGAATTGTCCAAAACAATTGGTTAATTTCCATAAACTACCTCATAACCAGAAGCAAAGACTACAAAAAAATAGCGAGGGACACACCTCTAGAGAATATTTGTCTCGAAACAGATGCTCCTTGGAACGGAATACAAAAACCTTCCGACCAACTTTCTAAATCAGATGTAATTTTCCGAGAAAACAAAGAAACAAAAATCACAACTTTGAGGAATGACCCAACAACAATCCTTCCCACCGCGCAAAAAATAGCTGAGATCAAAAAGGTCTCTTTCGAACAAGTCTGGAAAAACTGCGGGGAAAACGCGAAGAAGTTTTTCAACATCTAGTTTTTATCATTCCTGTATCGGCTTCACATAATACTTCCCACCGCACGCATCGCATTTCAAGAAGTTCATTCTCCCTTCCTTAATTATATGCGTGTCTGGCCTTCCGCACTCTTTGCAAATAACATATTGGTTTACGTAAAGCTCAATTTTCTTGTCCACTGAAAAATTATTGAATTTCCCAAAAACAGTGACCCTTTTGTTTTTAATCTCCCCTGAAGTGGCAAGCTCTTTAAGCAAAAACTTCAGCAAATGAGATTCGTCTCGCCCAAGAGTAGCAGCCAGCTCAGAAAAGTTCACAATTATTGTTTTTAGCCCATCAGCCTGCGTCTGCGACTTCGGCATCACAAACCTCTCGCCTGTGTCAGTCTTCTTCGGAACCTTCTCCATTAGCTTGTCCAGCATCTCTTCATAATTCATATCTCTCTATTAAGATACTCAGGTTTAAAAAGTCTCCTAATTTGGTATATTGGCACAGGTTGTCAATAGGCAAGTATATATAATTTCCCATTAAAAACAGTATGATGCCAAACCAAAGAGTAGAATATGTGCCTGGAATGAGAGGGCCAGATTTTGAAAGACATTCAAGACGCTTAGGAATGGACAGTCCAGGAACAATATCTGATGTACTTCGTGTAAGAATAGCTGGGGATCTTGTTTATTTCGATGGTTATGCGAGTCATGATTTAACGTGTGCCAGTGCATCAAAAAGAGTTCTACAAGCCGAAATGATGATACCTCCAGAAGAAATCCAAATATACAAAAAACTTATAACAGTGGAAGAAGTCAGATAAATATTATTTCTCCAATCACTGTTTTTAGAAAATAAATCCCAAAGCTATCTACCCAAAAAGCATATAACACTGTAATCTTTATAAATCCCAGATCGATATAAATATTAGCAAATCTTCACGCAAAACCTAAATCCCACAAAATCAGTAAACAGCACTTCTTTTGCTGATGCAAAAGACCTGCACTAGAAAACGACAAACAGAAATCGTTTGGCGACGATTCCTTTTTGAGACGAAAATTGTTTTCAAAACCAACTTTGGCGAGTTGTTTTGAATCGTATTTGGAAAATAACTTGAAACAGACAATTGGCGTTGTCTGATCTACTTACTGTAATGTATAAACATTAGCGGTAGGTTTAAAAAGTGTTTGTATACTGGAGTATATACTTCTGTTACAATCATCCATCTTAAAATCTACGAAAGACCGAAACTGATTTCAGACCAATTGGTTAACAAATCAGTTTCCGTCCATCTATGGAGGTAAAATATGAATTCAATAATCGAGCAAGCTTTCAGTAAAAGCTTAGAACAGGCGCCTGATCCTGAACAGCAAAGGAAAACAATAATGGAAGAGTTCGGTCTCGATCTCAAGGATGCCAAAATAGTAGTAGTCGGCTGCGGTGGCGCAGGAAGCAACACAATAAACAGGCTTACAAACATGGGAGTACAGGGAGCCAAGACAGTGGCACTAAACACAGACGTGAAACATCTTTCAAGAACAAATGCCCACCACAAACTCTTGATAGGAAAAGAGCTGACAAGAGGACTTGGCGCTGGAGGTTATCCAGAAGTAGGCAAAAACGCAGCCCTTGAAAGCGAAAAAGACATCAAGAAAGTTTTAACTGACGCTGACATGGTTTACATTGTAGCAGGCCTCGGCGGTGGAACAGGGACTGGTTCAGCTCCCGTTGTCGCAAAAATAGCAAAAGAAATGGGCGCAATCACAATAGGCGCTGTAACAATGCCTTTCAAAATAGAGGGCGCAAGAATGGCTAAGGCAGAAGACGGCTTGTTCCAGTTACGGCAAAGATGCGACACAGCAATAGTAATAGAAAACGACAGGCTTCTCAAAGTCGCAGGAGACCTACCAATCGACCAGGCTTTCGCAGTCTCTGACAACATAATCGCAACAATGATCAAAGGCGTGACAGAAACAATCTCCATGCCCTCTTTAGTCAACCTAGATTACGCAGACGTGAAAACAATCATGCATTCTGGCGGCGTCGCAACAGTCGGCTTCGGGGAATCTGATACAGACCACAGGGCAGAAGAAGCTGTTGTAAAAGCTTTAACAAACCCTCTGCTAGATGTCGATTACACAGGTGGATCTGGCGCTTTACTCCACATAACAGGCGGGAATGACCTGAGATTAGAAGAAGTCAACCTGATTGGAGAGTATGTCTCCAAACAACTAGATCCAGATGCCCAAGTTATCTGGGGTTCGAGAATCGATCCAACCTTCAGCGGAAAGATCCGTGTAATAACAATAATAACAGGAGTAAGCTCGCCTTACATTGTAGGTCCTCTTGCGAAAAGGCAGGCCCTCCAAAAGCAACAAACTGAACTCAGAAGCCTCTCAGAAGAGTTTGGGATCAAGATGATGGTTGAAGGCTAATTTATTTTTTCCAGGGGTTTTCCCCCCAATTCTATTTTCTAATACGAAAATCTCTTAAAATAGCTTTTAAGAGCTCACACACAATATTATTGAATGAAGCGTTATTTTTTTGTTCTGGCCGCGGTTTTCTTTATTCTGATTATCCCTAACTTTGCGAAAGCTGAGGAAAAATCTATACTTGAAATAGGCCATGCATTAATGAGCCAAGACAATAAAACAGTCCGATTCATTGCAGCCTACGCGGAAAACTCCACAAGTGTTGTTAGTCTGATACCCAAAGCAGACTGTAAAATCTCTTTCACTGACCAGCCATCCCCGAAGCCAATGTCATATAATCCAGGAACCAGTTACGATTTCACACGGGTATTCACAGAATCAGCTAAAATAGATTATACAGTAACCTGCTCAAGCCAGAATTATACACAGCAAACAAAATCCAAGCGCTTGGAGCTGGTCACTGACTTTCTTGAAGTCGTTCTGATTAGTCCCCAAAACACTGTGACAACCCGAAACGTCAATTTCATCTGTGAAGTCCGCGGAAACAAGCCAAATGCAATAAACCTTTACTCAGACACTTCAGGCGAATGGAAGCTGAGAGCCTCATCGCAAATCAAAACAACAAGATCCCCTTTCCGTGTAAACTTCACAGAAGATTATGTCTCAGATGGATCTTACAAATGGAATTGCGAAGCAGAAACAGGCAAGGGAACTAAATTCGCCCCTTCTGACAAAAAGTTTACACTAAAATTCTCACCCAAAGTCCCTGATTGTTTTGAAGCAGTTGATTGCACTTCCTGGGAACCACAGACATGTTCTGGAGACAAACAAACAAGATCATGCAACAAAACAGCTGAATGCAGTTATACACAATCCAGAAACTGCACACTCCCAGCAACAAGCCCTGACAACGGGATTGTCCTGCAGTCCCCTATACCAACGTTACCAGATACTCCTGGTTCGGCTAAAAGCAAAGACACAGGATTAGGCATACTCCCTATCCTCCTTTTAGTTTTAGTAATCGCCGGAGTCGGAGCCTTCCTCTTGATAAAGTTCAAAAGAAAAAAGCAGGCAAGTAAAGACAAAGAAAAAGAAGGCGACATCTTCGACGAGCTGGCGACAGAAGAGCTGCCAGAAGAACCTGAAGACCAAGAAAATCAAGAACCAGAGGATGAGGACAAGAAATAATAGAGTAACAGGTTATTTTAATTTGAAACGCCTAAACATTTAAACCTAAATAAATTAGTACAACTTATGATATCTATACAAAATGCAGCAAAAGAGGATTTTATCCAGATAGAAGAAATATTAAAAGAAAATGAGATGTTGGTTCCGTATATAGACGGAAAAGAAGCCATGGAAAGGATCAAAAAAATCCGGAAGATACTTTTTGGTAGCAAAAGATGCTGATGCTGTTATTGGCTTTATCAGGGCTGTTTATGATGGCTCTAGAGCATTAATACATCAAATGGCTGTTAGGAAATCCAACCAAAGAAAAGGTATCGGGAAAAAACTTATTTTAGAAATCTGTAAAAGGCTTAAAGAGGATGGAGCGCCAACAGTGTCTGTCACTGTAACAGAGAAATCAGCTTCCTATTATCAAAGCCTATCTTTTAAAAAGCTGCCTATCACGCTTATGCTAGCTGACGACATAAATAAAGTTATAGGATTAACAGGTTGACACAACAGACTTTCCCTGGACACGTATCCTTACCTATTTAAATATACCTATTATATATCTAGAAATAAGCTGTTGAGTCCGGCACTATTTGCCCTTTTGGGTACAGTAGCCGATTCGGCTGGAAACCGATTTTCTAAGCAATTGGTCTAAAATCGGTTTCGTCCCTCTAAAGCTCCCGGAAAAGGCTACTATGGCAAAGATGCATTCAAGAAAAAAAGGGAAGCATGGAAGCAAGAAACCGATGCAGAAAATCGCGCCTTGGGTCAGCTATACGCCTAAAGAAATAGAAGAGATAGTTCTAAAGCTCCAGAGGCAGGGGATGCAGTCAGCTAAGATCGGCCTTCTCCTTCGAGACCAATACGGAATTCCCTCTACCCGTGTTTCAGCAAACAAGAAAGTCACAAAAATAATGAAAGAAAACAAAGTCTATCCGGCACTCCCAGAAGAAATCCTAAACTTATTAAAGAAAGCCGTAACCCTCAGAATGCACTTGGGAAAAAACAAAAAAGATTACACTTCTTACAGAGGCCTCGAGTTAACAGAATCCAAAATCAGAAGGCTCGCAAAATACTATAAGAGAGAAAAAGTCCTTCCAGCAGACTGGGTGTATGATCCAGAGAGAGCAGTGCTGTTGGTAAAGTAAATTTTTTTATTCGCTTAACCCTATTAGTTTTCTAGCTAGTTTCCCAGGATCATGTCTTAATAATCGAGACCTGCTTTCTGTACCGCTTATGAAATCTCCAGTTATGGGTTTTGATCCTAGTCTCTCCAATCCATCAGTATCAACAGTGACAGGATATTTCTGTTCTCGAGCGTATGCAGCTAAAAGTTCTGGAGAAACATCAGTATTCGTATTACAAACAACAAAGTCAACAGGTCCAATATGATTTCTGACCCTTTCTAAGTGTCCTGAAGTTGTAAGTCCATTAGTCTCACCATGTTTCGTAACAAGATTGCAAACATAAACAACAATTGCACCTCTTTTTCTGGCCTCTGCAACAGCTTCAGGAAAACCATTCACAATAGTATTTGGTAGTACTGAAGTCCATAGATCTCCAGGGCCCATCACAATCGTATCTGCTTCTATAAGCGCATCTTCAGCTTGATAATATAATTCGGCTGGCCTCTGAGAGTCTTGCCTAAAAAGAGTAATCCTCTTGATAGGCCTTCTAGGCTCATGTCTAGGTACATCAATTCTATGTTCCCCATCAACCCTTTCCCCTGTATCCAGCTCAGCAATCAGAGTCACATCATTTATCGTTACAGGCAAAACCTTACCCCTGATGTCTAACATCCTTGAGGCTTTTTCAAGCCCAGGCCCATAACCCCCTGTTATTTCGATCAGTGCTGTGAGTATAAGATTCCCTAGGGCATGCCCTTCGACAGGATCGTTCTCTCTAAAACCATATTTTCGAAGTCTCCTGGCCAGGCTTTCTCCTAAAATATTTTGATCAAAAAGTTGGCCTAGTTTTCCAGTATAGTCTCTGTCAGGTCCTTGCATATCAGACAAAGCTCTAAGTAAGAGTTTCTCTACTGTCTGATCTCTCAAATAGCCCTCCCCTATTAATCTATACTCGAAAATTCTTGCGAGTTTGTTTTGTTCTTCTGCTAAAGAACAAAGAACTTTTCTCGCATCCCCGACAGCAGGAATTCTGTGGTAATTTCTAATCCTTCCTGTGCTACCGCCCTCATCGGCCGTGGTTACTATCGCTGTTGGATACATTCCCTGGCCTTTTAATCCTGTACAAACAGTAGATGTCCCGCCACCTCCACCAACCACAACAAATCTTTTCCCTACATATTCTACCATAAACAAGATGTCACAAAAACTTTTAAATTGCTTTCCCCATATCCAAGATATATTTATAATCACAGAAGAATACAAATTATGAAAGTCTATCTTACAATCCTCCGTCCTGGAAATTGCCTGATGTCAATAATCGCTGTCCTGATAGGCAGTTTCTTGATCCTCAAAACTTTTAATCCAACTATCCTCTTGGCTTCGATAGCAGTCTTCCTAATCACAGGGGCAGGAAATGTGATAAATGATTACGTTGACATAGACGCCGATAAGGTCAACAGGCCGAAGAGGCCAATCCCGTCAGGCAAAATAAAACCAAAAACAGCTTTAGTATATTCAGTTATTTTATTTGGAATCGGATTAGCTCTATCTTTTTTCACAACATGGTTTGCGTTCAGCCTGGCTTTAATCAACAGCTTCCTTCTGGTCGCCTACTCCTTCTCACTCAAAGAAAAAATGTTTTTAGGAAATGCTGTCGTCTCCTATCTAGTCGGCTCAACCTTCCTCTTCGGCAGCCTCGCTGTAATATCTGCAGTTACCCCAACTGTCTTGGTCCTTCCTCTCCTTCTAATGCTACTCGCAACCCTCTCCAATTTCAGCAGAGAAATCGTCAAAACCTTAGAAGATTTAGAAGGAGACAAGCTAGCCTTTATCAAAAAAGTTGTCCAAAAAGCGAAAGCAAAAATCCTCCAGAAATTCAAAATAGAAAAAGAAAACGTAAAGCTAAGATATAGTGAAAGGTTCACAGCATCTATTGCTGTCCTCAGCCTGATAATTGTAATAGCAATAAACCCTCTGCCTTACCTATTAGGGCTTTTCGGGATCTCCTATCTTTTTGTTGTTATCCCAACAGATCTAGTATTCCTATACGCAATTTCGTCCTTACTCCTCTCCAAAAACAAGAAAAAATATTCTAAAGCCAGCAAGCTGATAAAGATAGGGATGTTCCTGGGTTTAATATCCTACATTGTAGGTATAGTATTTTAGAAATTATTATAAATGATCTTAACTTATTTCTTTAACTACAACTTTTTTTATAATATTTCTATAACTCAGTTTTTATCAAAAAGCTTATTTATAAACTCTCTGTCCCCTCTAAATAAACAAAGTACATCAGAATACCCATCATTTTGTTTTGATATGTCAAACTCATCAGTTCTCTTAGATGATGTGCGGTCTTTAGGGATTTCCCCAGCCAAGCATACGATTTATGCTAATAGGGATCTCAGATACTCGGATCAAGATCCTACAGGATATCCAAAACTCAGAGAAAACAGAGACGGAACTGTTTCTTTCGGAACACCTTTTAGGCTGCCAGATGTTTATAGAAGGGAAATAGACAGGCGCCACAGGGAAGTTCCAGAACAAGAACCTGTGCAAGAAGAAACAAGGCATCCAGCAAGAAAACTTTATAGCTCTAGATCTTCAGGAAAGGTAGCTGCCGCTATCTTACCCATAATCGCTACAGCATTAGCTGCCACCCCTATCATAATCAGCCAGAACCAAAACCCACGAAACAAAAGAATCGTAGTTTCAGCAAGAGCAGAACAAAACGGTAGACCAATAAACTATAATCTAATCCTAGAAGGTCCTGAAGAGGTACCCCAAGGCGAAACACCTACCTATACGATGAGGTTAGAAACAGATGGTCTTATTCATTATGTATTTTCAGCTGCAGCAATCTCTCCAGACAAAAATGGGAATTTCGGTGAAGTTAGATCCTTTAAGACTTATCCTAATTCCTCTGGAAGAAAACCAATGGACTGGAGGGCCCCGCATTTTCTGGATCCTATGAAAGGCGATCCAAGATATAAGGCAGCAGAAGAAGGCCTGCAAAAAGTTCGAGATGAGTTGGCTAAATTGGCAGATGAAGGCGGAAAATTACTAAGAAAGGTGGGCGCTGATCCAGATATGCTTCTTGCTGACAACAGATTTGTTGCCAAAGCATCGGAGTATAGGCCTCTTGTTTTCTGGGATAAAAAAGCAAAGTGTATTCAAATTTTTAATTCAGCTTACTCTGACGGATCAGAGATTATTGGCTGGTCAGCAGTCGAGCATGAATTGCCTATTGAAGTTTTGGATAATCTGAACTTCACCGTTTTTGCGTATCCAAGCCCTGAACCTGTTCAGGTCGACTACAAAAAACTAGCAGCTAGTATGAAAATAAAGGCCAAAAAGAAAGAAGAGCCTCCACAAAAAACCACGAGAACAATTTCAGCTTCTACTGAAAAAGAAATAGAAAAACCTTCAGGTGACACACACCTGTTGAAAACATACACAGGCAAGGTAGGTGGAGACAGAGAACCCGTTGTTCTTGAGATTTATTCAGATCACGCCGAACTTACTTTGTCTAACAACGGATCGCGGATTGTTTATACTGATGACGGTCCAAATGGCCACTTTGATAGAATGACTATAAATGTGACAGGGAAACCTGTTGAATCTAGAGATTTTTCACAGTGGGAAAGAAAAGGAGGCGAACTCTCGAGGAGAGCAGAAATATTTTCCCAGGTAGCATCTAACCAATTGTCGATAGAAGCTTTCGGAAAACCCCTTTTTGCCATTCTAGCTGAGGTTTTAGACAGTCCAGATGGAAAAGCTATAAATAGAACAGAACTCGCAGATAAGGAGTCTCCACGAAATCGAGAACCAAAAAAAGACAATGACAAGATCCTGGAAACTTTTGAAGTAAAGCTATCAGGCTATGATGTAACTAATGTAAAAATCACTCTTTTTCCCAATAGATCTGTTTTAGAATATGATGATACAGATGGACGCAAAACTCGTGTAACTGATTACGGGCCTGACAAAGTTTTCGATGAAGGATCACAAACAGATGGGACCGGAAATACTATAGAGAGAAATCTGGCTGAGGAGAGGAGAACAGGGAAAAAGCCAGACGGGAGAGAATCTGATGCAGGAAAACTTTCCAACGAGTCGAATAATGTAATAGTCCACGCCCTTACTAACGCGATAATCGATAGAAATAAGGCAAGATTTAGGGGAGTAATTGCAGCTTCAGGATATGCAAGAAAATTTAATGAAGCTTTTAGAGGCATTGGTTTCGAAATGGAGGAAACTGCGCCGAGTGATAGACCAGCTGATGCTGATATAGAAGATTTAAAGATTTTTGGTCTGTACAAATCAGAAGTAATAGCCATGCTAGATCAAAAAAGACGCGAAGGGGTGAGAAGCCAACCTGGTTTTCAATTTCCTGGAAATTTTGGAGGTTTAGATAGCATTCCCGACAGGTTTGGAAGATAATTTATGCCAAGAGCAAAATTAGCTGCAGTGGCTGCCAGTGTTGGGTTGGTTTCTGCAACCCTGTCTTGAAAATTTATAGTGTCAGTCTTGCCGCTGCAGAGAAGACGCCCCCTGCAAATCACTTTTTCTTTCCGGATAACTTTATATATCACATGTTACAATAATGTAATATATGTTACAAAAAAGTAGTATGGATAAGATCCTGGAGGTTTTTTTCATCAACCCAACAAAACCCCACTATTTAATTGATATCAGCAGGAAAATACAGTTGGCTCACACGTCGGTGAAAAGGGATCTTGACAATCTGGTCAATCTGGGAATTATCACGGAATCCATAGAGAAAAGGGGGAAAAGAAAATTCCCTGTTTATAAATCCAACCTTAATAGTAAGTTATTTAAAAAATACAAAATCATGTACAATTTTAATTCTATTCTCGAATCTAAGATTGCGGAATTTATATGGGAGAAGCTTGCCCCTAAATCGATTGTGCTTTTTGGAAGTTATTCAAGAGGCGAAGACATAGAGGACAGTGACATAGACATCTTTGTCGAATGTAAAAAAGACAATATGGACCTTAAATCCTTTGAAAAAAAACTCGGCAGGAAAATAGAGCTGCATTTCAATGAAAGCTTCAGATCATACAGCAAGGAGCTAAAAAACAATATTATCAATGGAATTGTAATAAGCGGATTCTTGGAGGGCTTTAAATGATTATAAACATAAGGCCAGATAAAGAAAAAGCTGCTGCCCTAAAGAAAATGGCAGCGATAACAATGGAGAGGCTGGGAAAAACAGATGCAGAAAAATATCCCAGCAACACACTCGTGGATTATTATGATATCATCCATAAACTAATGGAAGCCCTTACCTTGCGTGAAGGAATTAAGATAAAAGGCGAAGGCGCGCATCAGGAACTTATAGATTTTCTTGCCAAGAACAAAGTTTTTGATGAGCAGTCAAGAGCCTTTCTGCAGCAAATGAGGGACATCAGAAACCAAATATCCTATGAGGGTTTCATGGTGCATAACAACTATGTTACTCTGAATATGAAACAGATAAAATCTGTTATTAGCCTCCTGTTTGGCAGGCTCGAAAAAGAAAAGCCTGTTGAGCCCAACAAATAAAGCAGTCAATCTAACTGCTCTGCCTCAAGGAAAAGAAATCCGCATCTCTTATTTCTGTTTTCCCAAGAGAAACTTGAAAGCAGGCACCACTGAAATAGTTTTCCCGTCAAACCGCCTCTCGCCCGTCTTTTCATAAGAAACTATAATACCTTTATCAACTTTAAATCTATCCATAAATACCGAAAGCCCTTGGAAATCAGTTTTCCCATATTTGATTTCTATAGGGACGATTTTCCCATCTGCAAGCACCGCGTCAACCTCATTTTTATAAGGATCTCTCCAGAAAAATCCTGCATTTAGCTGATTCACAATCACGCATTCAAAAACTTTTGATCTCGAAAGATCGTCCCCTCTAAATACCATGTCAGGAGAGATAACTGTGGGATAATATTTCTTAAGTTTTCTTTCTGTTTTTCTCCTATTACCTGAGAAATTGTAAAGCTTTTTTATAAGGAAAGACTGTTCAAGATAAGAAAGATATTTTGAAAGCGTCTGCCTGGAAATGTGGAAATCGTTTCCAAGGCTTGACAAGTCAATCAACTGACCAGGCTCTTCCATGAAAATATTCAGAATAGATTCTATAACTGCGGGATCGCTGACCTTGAAAAGCTTTGGTATGTCTTTGTACACAACTTTGTCTATTATGCTTTCTTTCACGTATTTTTTAATTATTTCCTTATCCCGGATTCCTACAAGCTCAGGAAAACCAAGAGTATACAGAAATTCCTCGAACATCCTGAGCAGCTCTTTTTCGTATATATCTATTGGCCTAAACTCAACATTTTTAAAGACGAGGAATTCGCTGAAAGAAAGAGGTTCGACCTTAAATTCAAATATTCTCCCACCGAGCGTTTCTTTCGACTTGTTTTTTATGAAAAGGGATTCTGATCCAGAAATAACCACTTTCACATTACTAAACGCATCATAAACAGATTTTAATTTATCTTCCCATGAAGACAACTTTTGAATCTCGTCAAGGAGCAGCATGAATTTCCCTTTTCGAATATCCTTTCCAAAAAGCTGCTCATACTCTTTTATAACATCAGTTATTCCAATATCCTTGAATTCGTCAAAAGGGAAATAGATTATATCCTTTGGATCCAGACCAGCTTTAATCGCATCTTCAGCTAGTTTTAACATGATGGTCGTTTTCCCAACCCTTCTCAGGCCTGTCAGAGCTATTATCTGTTTAAGACCCATGAACTTCTGCAGTTTCTTATGAATCTCCCTCTCCTTGAATTCCAGTTTAAACAATTCTCTCCACCAAATATTCCTCTCGACGAGGATATCTCTAATTTGTGTCATATACAGTTAACCTATAATCGATTCTATGTTAATTATATATAACACGGTATTTATAAGCTTTGGGTTCAGTCCAAGCGTTTCTAATTGCCGCCGCAAAGATAGCTGTCTGGATTTTCTAGGGCAAAAACTTGTTTCCTATGATCTTTTCAACTTTTTCTTTTCTTCCGCATATTTGAAGTGACTTGCCAGCGTTTTCATGACTTCCAAAAATTGTACTTCTTCTCCAAGCAGTGGTGCGACATCACTATGATAAGCTGGCGAAGACCCAATTTTTTTCTGCTCCAATATACACCTCACTGACTTATCAGCTCATCTATCCTGTTTACAAAATCAGAGGCGTCTTTGCGTATTTCCTCAGCCTCTTCCCTAGTCAAAGATATGTCAACAAAGTATTGCGCCATTATCCTTCTCCTTTTAGCTGCCCTTATTTTTGAGACATATAGTTCCTCAAGGTTTCTTGCTCTTTTCAGGCTATCCATATACTTTTCTTCAAGCTCCCCTTTATGCACAAAGTTATGCCATAAGGCAAGTATTGTTGCTTTATGACTATCACTTTTAATTTCAATGCTAGCCAAAGCCGCCATGGCAGCATGGTACATTGAATAGTAAGATATGACAATAACCCAATCATAGCCTTCATATGCTTCGCTTATTTTCAGAAGTTTCTTTGCATCCCTTTCCTCTGAAAGGTTCCATAGAGCTGCAGCTGTCTCGAGATTGTGCCTGGCTTTATACATGAAATTTCCTGTAAGCCGTTTTATGCCCCCTGTTTTTGTCAATAAGCCTTTTCTCTCAAATTTTCTTATTTGGGCCTCTGCTTTTCTTATATCCATTTCAGACCTCGCTTAACAATTCCCAGAAATGCTCAAAGCCGTGCAGTATTATTTTGTCTATAATGGCTTCTCTCACCACGTTCTGGTCTTTTGAGCCTGCCATTTTTTTAAACATTTCCTGATCAACAATCACAGGGTTTATTGCCTTTCCGTACCTTGTTTCAAGTGTATTTAATTCTTCATGGACTGCCTCATCTTCCTTTTTCGACATTATAATCAGCAGATCAATGTCGCTTGCCTTTTTTTCCCTGCCTTTTGCATAGCTCCCGAACAGGACTATGGAATAAAGTGTTTTTGTTTTTTGTCCGAGCCTCTGGACAGCCTCTTCAAGCATTTTGGACAAAACCTTGTTTTTTGACAGGAATGCGTCTGTCTTTTTTTGGGAAGCAAGGGAGAGCAGAAGCCTGGCTTTCCTGTTTTCAATGTTTATCGAACAGATTGTAGACCTTCCAACTTTTTTGCTTATCAAGACATTTTCTTGTATCATCTTCTGGACATTTTTATAGAGGTAGCTGTATGTCAGCCCAAGATTTCTAGCCATCTCATTCATTGAGATCCCCTTTTCATGGTCCTTTTCATATACCCCTATTATTTTCAGTTCAGTCTCCATAATCTCACCTGAGATAACATTATCTCGTATAAGATAATGGAGAATCTTGTATATATGCTTTCGGCATCTGCCAAATCTGCCGTTTAACTGATAGGCGGTTTTTTTGGCTAACTCAATGCGGTCTTGGGTTTTGTTTCCGTGGTTTGCGCTAAAATCTCTGTTATAATCCTTTTTATAATAAGGACCAAATTCTTTCTAACCCATAGGTGGGGTTTTTAGGTCTTGCAGGTAATCTATAAAAAACAGGGTAGCAAAAGCTATAGCTTTCTTGTCAGATCTTGTGATTATTATGAACAGGCGTGTTGGTTTTATTGCGGTGGGTGCAGGGCTTGTTGGGGCCTATATATTGCCTGAAGCGCCAAGAGGTTATTTGCGGGCTTTGTTTGGCGGTTCGGGGGACGGCTATCCAACTGCGCAAATACCGGGGGAAGGTTCTGGGAATGTTTTGAGGGTGGACGATGATGACTCGACTAGAGAATCTAAAGACTCATTAGACATTATTAGAGGCATTTCAGTAGCTCAGAATGACCAAGCTATTGACAGGCATCTTTTAACTCTTTATAATAGAGATAGACACGTTTTTGACATTTTTTTTAGTTTACCTGTTTCAGTAACTGGTTATGATGTGAAAGATATAAATAGTAGACTTCAACATCCAGCGAAAACCTTAGGTCTATTATTCGCAAGCGGTGTATACCCATTATCTGAATTTTTGCAGAGTCGTGATAAGAAAATGCTCGAATTGTTTAAATCTCGATCGGAGGCTGATCGGATTAAAAATAAACTAGGGGTGTTATGCGAACTTTATATGCAGAGAGAGCTTGGAAGACTTAACAGAAAAGAGGAATTGAGTAGAGACATAGAAAGAATGCAAGAGGCGCTAAAAGATATCGAAACCGTTCCGGAAGATCAACGAGATGCGGAAAAAATCGGCGAACTTAAGCTCTCTAACAGTATTTTATCCCGTTTACTAGTAACAGGCTTGCCTGATGATGTAAGCATACCTGAATATGTGAGAGCAGAGGGGACAAATTTTGGTTTATCTCCTTACGAAACAGGATTATTTTCCAAGTTTTTAGGAGTTTCAGAAGCTTTTGTAAAACAAGCTGATAAAAATAGGGGCGATGTATTCAATCCGGAATCAGAATTACCTAAGTTGGAAGATGGGGATAGAGAATTTTATCAGAACACAAGAGTTATATGGACAGGAGCCAGAAAAATTGGTGGGGGAATGGATCATGTCAACAGACATGGACGGTTAGATGCAATGATTAAAGGACAAAATTAACGCTCTTTTCCAGGCCAGCTTGTTTTCACGTATTTTGCATGTAAAACTGCTATTGTACAATCAGCTCCTGCGGATAAGATCCATCCAGCCGGACCAGAACCTAATTTAGTTGCCTTGAGACCAGAGCTAATACCAAATCCGGCTGTTGTTGCGGCTGCACTAAAATAACTGCTGTAATCTTCCTCATAGCAAAAATTATACCCATCGCCTTTGTTTTCGTGTTTGGATTTGTCAGATTTAACAATTATAGCAGGTATTTTACAATTATTTGCAGACAGTTTGTCGACTTTGCCATCGTAATCGCTGTCTATATATACGACAGCACCCTCATTCGGAGAACTTACAAGACCAGAACCTCCTGTTCTTACATGCTGCAAATAATCTATAACACCATCACCCTCATTAATGTCGCTTTTCTTGCCTTCGTCTTTCATTGCAATTTTCACCCCCTCTGTTAGCGAGGCAAATCCAGAAACAGACGAGTAAGTATAGTCCAATTCCAGAGCAAAAAATCTCTTTAATTCAGATTTTTCATCTAAAACACCGTATAACCTAGAATCCATTTTGAATTGAGTAGACGAACCTGTAGAGAACGTGACTGCTCCTCTTACCAAAGACACATCACACTGTAAGATATCTTTGTCATCTTGTTTTACTGTTCTGCAAGTAGGGCTATTTAGTTTAGGCTCTGTTATTCTTTCTGTTTTTTCCGGTACTGGCGACAACAATTTACCATTGTCTTTTGAAATCAAATCCACCCTGTTTAATCCTTTATTATAATAATATCTAATTTTATTAATAGGATCATCTATCTCTATTCTATCTTTTACAGAATAGTCTGACAAAGTTTCCCCTAAAATAATTGTGCCTGGAAAGATTTTATATTTCCCTATATTTTTTATGATATCCAGTTCCGTATTTTTCATTTCTTCCGGTCTCGGACCATTATCGCTGAAACTGAAAGGATACCAAGGTATGTCACTGCAAGTTACTCTGTTTTCAAATATACCTTTTTTATCTGCTTCGCATGTTGTGAATTTAGTAGACATGTCATAATTGTAATTTTCACAACCAGTTTCACCCTTTTCTATGGTAAAGTCGGCTTTGCACGGAGATGCGGAATAAAACGGCTTATTCCCCGATCCCCATTGGGGTCTTTTAAGGATTATTGGCATGCTCACGCGTCCAGTTATGGGGCCTTCTATCTCAAGATTTTCTAATTGAAACGGTTTTCTTAAACCTTTACTATTCATCGAGTTTTGTACAACTAAAGAGTTTGGATGTTTATCCGTGAATTTGCCGAATTCGCTATCTAACCTTGCTAGAAAATATGATGTCCCAGTATCTGCACCAACATAGCTCAAAAATCTTACTGTTCCAGCAGTTTTTGGATTAAGGATATATTTTGATATAAAATCGCCTATAGAAGCCTTTCCGGTGGCTTGAGTTACAATTTGCGGTATCTCTTCCGGTGGAAGTAACTTAGCCAGATTCACACTAGATATACCGCTATAATCCTTTTTGGCTACGTTGTCAAAAAGTTGTTTTATAGCATTCGTTTCTGCATTGTTTACAGGATCCCTGGTAGCCCTAAGGAAATAAGATGTAGAGCTGCCTCCATATTTTTCTATAATTGCCTTATTCATCAGAGCTGTTCCAGTTGCAGCTGCAACACCTCTCTCTCCACTTGCGGTTATTGCAGCAGCTAATCGTGCCTCTGTAGATGCTTGTTGACCTACTATCTTTTCTAAAGCAGTTATCCGTGCCTCTAAATTTTGTATCCTTCTATTTTGTAGATGGGTTTTCAGAGTTTCAAATGGAGCTATAATCGGTTTAAGAAGCTTTAATCCGTGACTCAGGCAAATTCCAGTAAACATAAGGTTGCCGAAATCTTTGTACCAGGCAGATTGGCCTGACCACGATTTTTCTTGACCTGCTGGAAAAACATTGGAATAAACAACATACTTCGGATCCCCTGCAGCAGCAATCCAGTTGAAGTCTGTGGTTGCATCTACTGGACCCATCTTCAGGCCATACTCCTCAAACTCCTGCGGCAAATTAAAGTTCTTGACGTCGCATGCCACTTCTGCTTTTGT
>CAYYYJ010000003.1:0-54476 GCA_964476045.1 uncultured archaeon
CTAAATTCTTTCTCTTTGGTTATACCTTTATCTTTCTTTAGAAAGAGAAAGGGTATACTTTTTGTTTTTTGAGGGGCATAGAATAGGTATATACCTTCTATAATAAATATTAGAGGTACTTTTCAAATTCATCTCTAGTTATTTTGAGATCTTGCTTTATTATTTTAGTTAATAACCCAGGTCCAATTTCTTCTCCAGAATGGCATGGTATAGTAGTCCTTCTGCCATCTGTATGTTTATAGACCAAATGAGAACCAGTTTGATGTGAAAATTTGAAACCCATCTTTTCTATAATTCTTCCTAACTCTTTACCAGTTAATGTAGGCAATCTAGGCATATCATGCTTCTATTTGCTGTATTCCGATGAATTTCATTTCTTCTGTTTTGACATCCTGAGAGTTTTCCAAATAAGCATGAATAGCTTCTCTTGTTCTAGATACTAGTTCATCCAATGTTTTAGCTTGCGTATGGCATCCTGAAAGTTCTAAAACTTCAGAAACAAACCAACCGTCTTCATCCTGCTCTATGAGTATTGTATATTTTACCATGAAATATAATTACTGGCTATATATAAATATAAAAAGGGGATTCTACTCAAACCGTATCTCAACCTTATCCCCATCCTGAGGCACATAACTCCTGAACTGGGGGTTTTCTTTCCCATTGGCAAGGAGTTTGACACTTCCAGCTTTCCCTGTATTAGGACAGATATCGCCGCTCTTCTTGTCCAGGATCTCTTTATCTGAAAACTTCTGCGCCAGGCTATCAAAGAACCGTCCTAGGTTTGCATTAGCTCCTGTTTCGTCTTGTTTTCCTGGGTGAACATGTATTAATCCATCTCCGTGAGTGTGCAATCCTAGATTTATTGACTCTGGGAAATTTTCGCGCTTTTGTCCGCATAAATAAATTGAATATTCTGCATGCCAATGGTCGCCTACCAAAGGTTTTGTTATAGCAGGGAGAACAGTTGTGTTTGGAGCAGGGTTTTGGTTTCCAGAAAAAAATTGCCATGCGCTAACTATCGCCAATAACAAAACTATATAGAAAAGTTTGCCCTTGCCCTTTTTCTTTGGTTTTCCATGCGTAGTTTCTTGCACTTTTTCTATTTTATTTTCCTGGTGTTTTATCAGCCTTTTCTGGTGTTTACTCAAAAAGGTTTTTTTATCCTCTTGAGAATTCTCATCATTTTGTTCATTTCCCATAAGATTCCTAATATCCTCTCCTGGCCTATAAATACTCAGAATTTCGGGGTCACAGAAATTGTATTAGTCAATCTCCATCTGTTCCCGCTCTCATCTATAAAGTTGCCATCGTAATCCATTTCAGTCTCTATTATTTTCCCTTTTTCAGGGTCTGCAAAAGCGACTTTGTATCTTCCTCCTGTTCCTTTTGTATCCAAGGCCACTATTTTTCTGGCATGCGCTTTATTATCGTCTTCCCTGACATGCACAACAATTATGTTTGCTTTTTTATCCATCTCTGCTCCTAGATCGATTACCGATATGCTATCTGTCCTTTCAAAAACAACAGAAGAGCCTCTTACGCTTTTAGTGGAAGTTTTCCCAGATTTTGAAGACTTGTAAGTAAATTTAACTGCAAACTTGCCTTTTGCATGTTCTTCTAAATAATCAGCTAGACCAAGAGCCATTTTATCGCCTTTTGTCCCATGGACACCACTTGTTTCCATCTTTTTTGCAAGCTCCCTTATCAGGCTTTCGGGATCCACAGTAACTAAACCAGGCGCTATTGTGTCATTCCAATAAACCAAATCCATCGCGCCTGATGCTGGACCGCATGTTGTGCTTTGTGGCTGCGTGAGCGGTTTTACTTCTTTATTCGTCTTATCATATTTTTTCAAATCTTCAGCAGATAACTCATCTTTCCCGTCCCCAGATCCGCCGCCTTCACATTCAATACCCAATTCAAAATCTTTATCCGGGCACAATTTTCCTATCTCTTCTTCAGTCAGTTTTTTAACAGAAACTTCAGAAACTTTTCCATATCCGCAGTATTCAGGGGCTGGATCTGATTTGGTTTCTGAGCAGACAGAGACTGCAATATCAGCGTGATAATGGGCTGCTCCACAGTTATCTTGTTGGCTATTAGAAATACGGAATTGGTTCTTTGGGAAATATTGTGAATCAATAAAGAGGGTTTCCGTAATAGCAGATCTCGAAGTGTCTTCTGCATCATCAGTAACAAACTGACTTACCGGGCCAGGATCCTGGGCAGTTGTGCATCCTGAGATCAGAATTAATAGGCCTAAAACAATAAACAATAAAAGTTTCATGTAACTGATTATTTTGAGTATATAAATAACTTTTTTAGACCTTTAAACTCTTCATGATCTCTTCAATATCCAATTTTTCTTCCTCCCTCAAAATATCCGCTTCCGTTGCTCTGGTAGCTGGGTGGACAGGGCCCAGCGCATCACAGTGCTCAGGCCCGCAGGAAGTTTCATAAGTCCCAATTTCTTTGGAGAGATTGATTATTTCTTCCTTATCAAAACCAAGTAAAGGCCTCATCACAGGAATTTTCACAGATTTATCTATAGTAGAGAGGTTCTGCAAAGTCTGGCTGGAGACCTGTGCTAGATTTTCCCCTGTAACCAAGAAATCGCATCCCTCTTTTTTTGCAACTTTTTCAGCGATCCTATACATGAATCTTTTCATAAGCACGAAATAAAACCTGTGCTCGCATGTTTTTGCAATTCTAATTAATTCTTTGCTTATGTCAATTACAAAATTTTTTTTGAAACCCAGAAATTCTGCAAGCTTCCTTGATTTTTTCTCTGATTCTATGTCTGTGATCAATTTACTGGAAAAATGTACAGCTAAAACTTCAACTCCCTGTTTTTGCATGAGATACCCTGCCACAGGGGAGTCAAACCCGCCACTGAGCAAAAGGAGGCCTTTCTTTTTCATATATTTGTATATCAGAGGTTATATAAATCCAGTTTCTAAAATATCGATCATGAAAATTTCCATAATCTCTGATCTGCATCTTGGCTTTGGCCAGAACACGGAGAGAGAGAATGACAGCTTTGCTGCTTTTCACGAAGCAGTCGAGAAGAGTCTGGACTGTGATCTGATTATTCTCGGCGGGGACATGTTTGACGTCAGGATTCCTGGAACAGAAACTTTTACTAAATCAATTGAAATCCTGAGAAAAGCTCTGGAAAAAAACAGTGGAACTAAACTAATCTCTGGGGTAAATAAAAATCTAGAAGAATCCCCTCCAATAAAACAGGGGATACCTGTAATCGCGATTGCAGGGAATCATGAAAGAAGGGTTAAAGGCCTTTTAAATCCAGTTGAAGCTTTGGAGAGAACTGGATTTCTAGTTTATCTTCACTGCAACACTGTAATCCTAGAAAATAATGGGGAGAAAATAGCGATACACGGGATGTCTTCTGTGCCAGACCAGTTCGGCGAGCAGGTTCTTACTGAATGGGACCCAAAACCAATACCAGATTGTTTCAATATTCTCTTGATGCACCAATCGATTGCGCCTTTTTTGTATGCGCCTTATCTTATCAGGATGGAAAAAATTCCTAGAGGGTTTGACCTTTACATTAACGGGCATGTCCATGGGGCTGTAAAAGCAGAGTATGATGGAAAACCTTTCATAATCCCAGGGTCTTTGCTCCCGACACAAATAACAAAAGACCTGGCAAAACACAGTTTTTGCAAAGTCGAGATTGGGGGGAAAATAATTAAGTCAATAGAGTTTTCAGAGCTTGAAAGACAAAGAGATCTCTTCTATCTCGAATTTCCAGATAAAGGTGCAGATTTAAAATCAATTGAAAACAAAGTAGATGAGATAATAAAGGTTAAAAGAGAATTAAAGCCTATCATTAAAATTGTGGCATTTAATAAAAACCTGCAGACAAAAGAACTCGAAGAGAGATATAAAGAATGCAGTATAATACAATTTCATAAGAAAAATCCTGAACAGACAGAAAAAGTCGAAGTTAAAACTATTCTAGAGCGTGTCGAGTCCATCAATGAGATGAGCAAAAGGTTATTAAGAGGGAACATGAAATCCATGGATTTGGATATAGAAACATTCGAAACTATATTCGATCTGTTGGATGGGGAAAAGAAGGAGCAGGCTCAATCCCTTCTCGAGAATTTCATAAAACAAAAAGGGATGGAAGTTCAAAAGCAAATATGATAGATATTGCTACAGTAAAAAAAGTTGTAGAGGTTGCGAGGCTGAAGCTCTCAGAAGAAGAGATAAAGAAATTTTCCCTGGATATGAACAATATACTGGAAGCATTTAAGGAGCTGGAAAAAGTGAAAACAGATGGCGTCGAACCAGCTTTCTGGCCTATAGAAGTTAAGGACATCCTGAGGGAAGATAAAATAGGACGCTCCCTCGAGACAAAAGAGGCCCTTGCGAACGTGAAAGAGAATAAGGAGGACGGATATTTTAAAGGACCTAAAGTCGTGTGAACTATGGCTAATTATAATATCTCTGTGGAAGAATATCTGGAAAAAATGGAGAATGGAGAAATTGATTACGCTGATTTTATTTCCAAGTATATGGAAGAGATAAAAAAAGCTGATTCCAAATTTAATTTTTTGAACACAGTGAATAATGAAAAGTCCGGACAGCCAAAGGAAATGCTTTTCGGCTTACCGTTTTCTGTTAAAGATGATATTTGTGTTAAAGGTATGCAGGCAAATGCCGGCTCTAGAATATTAGAAGGTTACATTCCACCATTCGATGCAACCAGTGTCGATAAAATAAAACAGAACTCTGGTTTTATCGCGGGGAAGACATCCCAGGACGAATTCGGGTTTGGAACATTCTCAACAAACTCTGGATATAAAATACCTAAAAATCCTTTGGATCCCGCAAGGACTGCTGGAGGTTCCTCTGGCGGAGCTGCTTCAATTATTTCGGCTATCGGGATGCCTCAGATAGCCATATCCGAATCTACAGGCGGCAGCACGACAGCCCCAGCTGCTTTTTGTGGAGTAGCTGGACTGACACCAACATATGGCTTGGTCAGCAGGTATGGTTTGATAGATTATGCCAGCACTCTCGATAAAATCTGTGTGACATCGAGGTCAGTTTACGATATAGCTCTTTCTTTGTCTGTGATAGCTGGCCACGACCCAAAAGATTCCACATCAATTAATAAAAAAGCGGGAGAGTATCGCAAAAATTTGGGGATAGATTTCAAAAAATTGAAAATAGGAATCCCAAAAGAGTATATGCAGGATTTGGATAAAAAAATCGGGAAGTCTGTCTGGGACGCAATTAAAAAAATGGAAAGTTTAGGGGCAGAGTATAGTGAAGTAAGCCTACCCCACACAAAGTATAGCATAGCAACTTATTACATAATAGCAACTTCAGAGGCTTCAACCAATCTAGCTAAATTTTCAGGGATGAGATATGGGGCTGAGGAAGAGATAAAAGGAAACTTCAATGAATATTTTTCTGAAATAAGGACAGAGTATTTTGGGGAGGAGGCAAAGAGAAGGATTCTTTTAGGGACGTTTGCTAGGATGGCTGGTTATAGGGACCAGTACTACATCAAAGCTATGAAAGTAAGAACGTTGATTATACAGGATTTCAAAAAAGCTTTTAGCAAATTTGATGTTTTAGTTTCTCCAAGTATGCCAGTGATTGCGCCGAAATTCACTGAGATAGAGAGGCTGACACCGCTGGAGAATTACATGATGGATATCTTGACTGTGGCCCCCAATCTTGCTGGCATACCAATGTTGACTGTGCCCTGTGGAAAAGTTGATGGGATGCCTGTTGGTTTGCATATTTTAGGGGATCATTTGCAGGAACAGAAAGTTTTGCAGGTTGGATACGAATTCGAGAGGAACTAATATTGTAAGTTTGCAGGGAAAATTTTATTTTCTTAGGAACTGCATTTAAATCCTTTCTTTCAACCTCTCTTTATATACACATTAAAATAAGAAAGCTATCCTAACTATGATAAAAGCGATTTTCCTTGACCTCTGGGACACTGTTATCTACCTGTGCGGATCGCACCCAGTTGTTGAGATAAAGAAAAAGTTAAATCTTAGTGAGATGCATGTTCTCGAGTTTTCAGCGATTCTGGAAAAAACGATAATGGCCCGGAAATTCGGGACAGTTGAAGAAGAGTTTAAAGAGCTTCTCAAAAACTTGAAGATACCGGAATCAAATACGCTTTTATACCAAATATCTGAAATCTGGAAAAAGAACATACATAACTTGTATTTCCCGCCGTTGATAGAAGAGGCTTTAAAAGATCTGAGAAAACAATTCAAGCTTGTTTTGTTGACAAATACCGATTCCTTCTCCTATGACTTTGTAAAAATGAGGTATGGGATAGAGAATTATTTTGATTTAACAATAAAATCTTTTGAAACAGGCATTGTCAAACCTGATCCTGATATGTTTAATCGGGCTTTAGAGAATTTTCAACTAAAACCAGACCACGCAATAATGTGCGGCGACAGCCCTTTCAACGATATTCTCCCAGCAAAAGCTTTAGGGATCAAAACAATGCTAGTAGACACTAAAAGAATATTTTCTGGTTTCACGCAAGCGGATTATACTGTGAATACGATAAAGGATTTGGTTGACAAACTCAAAGAGCTAAAACAGATAGAGTTTGACAGCAGGTTTGTTTCAAATAAAAACTAAAAATGCCGATGGCGAGAATCGGACTCGCGGCCTCCAGATATCTCTCATTGAAAAAGAGATGTTTTCATTCTCTTATTCTAGACACTCATAAAAGGCCGAAACTGATTATTTTACAGCTTGGCCTTAAATCAGTTTCAATCCATAATCTATGAGTCTGGCGCTCTAACCATTGCTCACTCCAGCCTTAAAATCTGGCAGTGTGCTACAGTAAACCTTCTTTTGGGTACTGTAGCCTTTTCTTGGAAGAAAAGGCTAGACCACTGAGCTACATCGGCTTGATGGATTATTATTTTTGAAGGCTTTTAAATAGGGTTGAGTATTAGATAGCATGGCATTAACAACTGAGCAGGCAATCGAGATTTTGAAGAAGTGCTTTGACCCAGAATTGCATATAGATGTCTGGACTCTCGGAATAATCTATGAGCTGAACGTGCAGCCAGAAGAAGTCAAAATAAAGATGACTTTCACAACACCTGCATGCCCTTACGGACCAGCATTAATTGAAGATATAAATAACAAGTTAAAAGAAGGCGGGGCAAAAAAGGTTGACATAGAGCTCACCTTTGATCCGCCATGGAAGCCTTCTGAGGATTTAAGGGCGATGATGGGAGTTTAGATATCTCCTCCAGTGTATTTGTGCTTTTTTATGTAGCTAGAAGTGTTTGATTTGTAAGGTGTGGCAGAACCGTCGATATACTGGTGTACGTCCCCTGTTTCCCTGAAACCGAGCTTTACTTCGCCATCTCCGTAGTTAACGCCCTTTTTTTCTAGACTATCTCTCATTGACTCAAAAATAGTTCCTGATATAGAGGATCCTTCTATGTTTACACCAGACAGATCAGCAGAAGAAAAATCAGAGTTATCTAGTGCACAATTTGAAAGGTCTGCTCCAGCCAAATTCGCAGACATAAAATTGCAGTCAGTTGCAAGTGAAGAAGATATATTTGCCATAGGTAGCTGAGCCATGTTGAAGTTAGATCCACGAATATCCGACATTGATAGATCGACACTAATCAACGAAGCTCCTATGAATTTAGTATCCACAGCTTTGCACATGCTCATATTAGCTCCATCAAGTCGTGCTCCTGAGAAGTCGCATCTGTTCATGAGAATGAAAACCATTTTAGCGTTCGTGAGTATTGTGTTCTTGAATTCAGATCCTTCGAACTCTGATATTGAAAATTCAACGTTACTGAGATCCAAATTAGAAAAATTTGTATGCGAAAAATTAGCCCATGGAAGTTTTCTGTCTATAGAGTCAAGGTCTGTCTGTAATTCTTTTGATTTGTTTTGATAATAACCGCTCTTTAATTTTTCTGCCACAAGAATTTGTTTGTCAGTAATCTTAGGCTTTTCATTTAAACTAACATCCATAAGCTGCCTGAATTTGGCATCGTCTGGGATGTGTATGTTACCTGTTATCTTTTCTTTCATTATTCCTTTGAGTTTTTCTACAGTTTTCGGGTCGACAATGAAGGACATAATTAGATAATTTGATATAGTAACAGTGTCTTATAAATCTCTAATATCTAAGTAATTATAACAAGATTACTCATATTATTACAAGAGACTGAGTTATTATATAGAAAAAAAAGAGCCTGGATAAAGCTAGAAAACCCACACTTTCTAACTACAGGTATTTGGATTAATTATGCTTGTAATCGCCTTCTGCGGGAAAATGGCTTTTAAATACAGGATATCAAAATAAAACATATTTTTCCGAGGAGGGTGAATTAACAGAAGAAGCTAGGAGAACCCCTATTTCCCAGTACAAAAAATTGGACTAAGTATGTGGGAAGTGCTTTTGCATTCGAGAGCTGACGAATTTTTGAATTCTTTAGATCCAAAAGTGGCAGAGAGAATAAAAAAACAAGCTTAGGGAAGCAAAAGGAAACCCATTCAGATTTTTGGAAAGCTTGGAGGGGACAGACTATTACAAGCTTAATGCCTATAAACGTTTCCATTAAAATTATGTTCGTCATCGCCTTCTGCGGGAAAAGGTATTCTGGGAAAGACGAGGGGTGTACCTATCTTGTTTCTGAATATGGGTTTACTCAGATGGATTTTTCTAAGAACGCAATAAATCCTATTCTAGAAAAAGAAAATAAAGCCATAACAAGGGATAACCAGGTTGAACTGGTTGGAAGGCTAAGAAAAGATAGGGGAATCAATATCTTCGCTAAACTTCTTGCAGAAAAAATGGCCCAAAATTCCACAATTTCCGGCCTTAGGTACAAGGAAGAAGCAGAATATTTAAGGGAAAAGTTTGGCAATAAATTCAAGCTTATTGCAGTAGAAGCAGACGACAAAATAAGATACGAGAGGTCGCTAAAACAAAAAGTGAAAGGCGAGGGAAGCCATACTTTTGAGCAGTTCTTGGAGAGGGAAAATCTACCCACAGAAAGAGTGATCCCTGAGACAATGAAACTAGCTGATTTTACAATAACTAATAATGGGTCCCTAGAAGAGCTTTATAGGCAATTAGATACTATTTTAAAAGGGTTAAGGCTATAATATAGACAATAACGCCTCCGTAGCTCAGCTGGCCAGAGCGTCTGACTTGTAATTGATATTTTGAGAAGGCAGGAGTTACTGCCCTTCTATGACATCAAAATGATATCAGAAGGTCGCGTGTTCGAATCACGTCGGGGGCTCTAAGGGACGAAGTTGATCAGCATCTGCATCTCCTGAGTGTCAAGATCAACTTCAACCATTTATTTATATTAGACTCAAACTAAAAATATAGATAATGGGAGGTGTAATATGAGATTTAAAACTAAAACAGAAAAGCCCGATAGCACAGCAAAATGGTTTTTGTTACTATTAATACCAGTCATAAATCTATATGGTTTCTGGAAATTAGCAAAACTATTAGGAAATGTTGAATCGGAGAGCGGAGACTGAGGAGATTGAAATGGGAGAAATTAAAATCTGGAAGAAAAACAACCTCTCACATAAGATAATAATACAATCTAGAGATAAAGACCCTAAACATATGCCTATCTAAGGTTAATCAGATTGGAAAATAAACCTTTTCATAAAAAGTTATGATCGAAGTTCTTTTCAATGATATTCTTGTAAGGATGGTCCTCGCAACTGCAATAGGCGCGATAATAGGACTGGAGAGGGAGTTTCACGGAGTCTCGCCTGGCTTTAGGGCGCACTCGCTTGTTTGCTTGGGAGCTACTATTTTTACAATAATTTCGCTCCAGTTTACAATTATGGATCCGAATGCAACACTCCCAGGGGTTACTTCAGGAGTTGTAACCGGCATAGGCTTCCTTGGGGCAGGAGCGATATTTTCTGACAAGGCTGGAGTGCATAAAGGCTTCACTACAGCAGCCAATATCTGGGTTGTTGCTGCGATAGGAATGGTCGTGGGAATAGGCCAGATACCTATGGCTTTATCAGCAACAGTTCTAGTTTTAATAATCCTGGCTGCGGGAAAAATATTTGAAAATAAATTAAAAAGGAAGAAGAAGAGACTTTTTTAATCAACCTATATTTGCACAATAGATATCAACTAATATTTCTATCGTATTTTTCACTTCCCCTGGGCTTTCAATTATTGCATAACTGGATAACTCGCGTATATTGTTTATAAGACGTCTCAACCCAACTAAATGTGAATCCGGAATTCTCTCTCTTCTACCAGACTCATGATAAAAATTAACGTTTCTATCAACTAAATTACAAGTCATAAAATAGAAACCTAATTCCATTTAATTTCAACTTCATCGGTCCTCCACACAGGATTTATATCAGCTTTCTCGCAAATAAGGCCTTTATCACCACATTTATACTGGACAATCCCTGTCCACGCTATGTTCGCGCCGCAGTCGCCGGAATATTCTTTTGGGACTACAGAGAATTTTGCGTTCCTTTCGCTGCACATTACTTCAAGCATTTGTTGGAGCCTTTTGTTTGCTGCAACTCCGCCTGTGAGTAAAACCTGGTCTTTTCCCGTGTGGGCTAAAGCGCGTTCTGTTACTTCTGTCAGCATTGCAAAGAGTGTTTCCTGCAAACTAAAACAAACATCTTCTAAACTATTCCCTGATTTATATTTTCTAATTGCGTCTGTGATTATCCCAGAAAAAGAAAGGTCCATGCCTTTTACAACATAAGGCAATTCTAGATATTTTCCGTTAAGAGCATTTTTTTCTATCACAGGACCTCCAGGAAAGCCTAAACCAACTTCTCTTGCAAATTTATCTAAAGCATTGCCTACACCCATATCCATGCATTCACCGAAGACCCTATATCGATCCCCAACTTTTGAAATAATCTGGGTATTGCCTCCAGACACGTAAAGAACAACAGGATTTTGAAATCCCGTTGTCTGCCTGCCAATCTCTATGTGGGCCACACAATGGTTTACTCCAAGCAGAGGCTTTTTGTAATCACTTGAAAGTTTTTTAGCTAAAGTCAGAACTTTATTCAAACAAGGCGGCAAACCAGGGCCCCTAGAATAAGAAATAATGTCTATATCTTCCATTTTCTTTTTTGCTTCTTCCAGCGCCTTTTCCAGAATTTCAGAGGCAACATCTTCATGATGTTTTGCGCAGTCCATTGGTATTATACCCCAGCCTTCTTTTGGTTTGTAAATATCGCGGGGGTTGGACAAGACTTTTCCTGATTCTTCCACTACTGAAATCCCGAGGGTATGAGCCGTGCCTTCGATGCCTAAAGATAACATAACTAATTCTCATGATCAGAATATTAAAAGCTTAATATGTGAACGCCAGAAGAAAATACACTGTTCATCTATAATCCACCGGCCCAATTATTGATGGGACGTTCATTTATCAAAAGGGTTCACAACCTCCAGCCAAGGTATTTTAGAGGAGTCCTTTGAATTCTCTGTGACAATTTGGGCAATCGAATTTTCTTCCATTGTGGCTGCCAGGAGGGCGTCGAAGAAACGGAGTTTATGGTTTGAGGATATTTCGAGGGCCTGGATAATTGTTTTTGAAGTATAGCCTACTATCTCAAAAACTCTGGCCATATTAGAAACAAACAAGCTTGTTTTACCATAACCAGCTGGTGATTTAGACTTCTCCAAAGCCCTGGAAAACTCAGCCAAGTTTTGTATGCTTAAAAAACAGTTCCCTTCCCCAATGGAATTCTCTATCAGTTCCGTGGAAATTTTGTGCTTGTTTAAATCGCTCTCATCAAAAGCATATACTAAAATATTGCTGTCTATTAATTTTTTAATCATACAATTCGTCTCTGTTTTCGTAGACCTTTCCTTTAAATCCCAAATCAATACCTTTTTTCATTAATTCGATAAGCCTTTTCTTTGCAACCTCTTTTTCCAGAATTAACCTACAAGATTTCGACTTCTAGCCCTTCAATTCCTAAAAAGCCTTTATCCAAAGTTATCAACTTCGCGTTGTTTGAAATGCAGATTCCGGCTATGAAAATATCTATATCATCTATGGATTTGCCTTTTCTCGACAGCTCTTTTTTTATCCTGGAACTTTCAAAAGCAGAAGACGGGCCAAAAGCCCAGATTTCCAGAGAAGCCATGAAACCGTAAAGCCGCGACATTTCATTTGCTCTCGCCCCAACAAGAAGTTCATGGATGCTGAATGCGGTTATCGATGACTCGGTTTTTTCGATTATCTGATTTATCGTTTTGCCTGTCTCTGTCCCTTTCAAAATCTCAATAACAGCTGACGTGTCTAAAATTATCATGATCCATTTCCAAAATGCTGAATATGCCTTTTTCTCATGGATTCTGAAACATTTTTCCTTATTTCCTTTACTCTCGCCTGGAGCTCTTCAGCAGAACTTTCTGAATCCTTTAGAAGACCAAAAAAGTCGCTTACAGACCTTTTTTGCGAGCCTACTCGTTTGATTACATCGCTAAAACTCTCGTCTTCCCTTTTCATACCTTTGAGCGTATTGTAAGCATCTTCTGTAACTGTTATAGTTTTTACTGTCATATCAGTTTAAACATATGTTTAAACTTATATTTAAGGCTTAGCGTAAGAGCCACGTTTAGGTAATTGTTATCTTCTTTCAGTGATAAACCTTTATAAACCCCCGATCCATAAGATAAGTAGTTTAATAGAAAGGACCGGAATAACACAATGGCTGAACGATGAACAAAGATTCGATCACAATTTCAGCTTAGAACTATTTACCGGTCCTGTTTACACAATTATAAAATTCGTCGGAGGTGATAAAATGAAATTTAAAAACAAGCCAGAAAGCACATTGAAATGGTTCTTGATATTGCTAATACCGATAGTAAACTTCTACGGGTTTTGGAAATTAGCTAAAGTGTTAGCAAACCTAGAAAACGAGCGGGGAGATTAAGACTATCACAACGAGAAGGAGTAGGAATTAAACTTATGCAAAAATTTGACATTAGATTGGATGACAAAGGCAAGGTACTCATACCGAAAGCAGTGATGGACAGCGTTAGAGGCCAGAAGCTTGTAATGGTTTTCGATGGAACACAAATAAGGATAATGCCAAAATCAATGTACAAGAATTTGGAAAGTGCCTGATTCCTGTTTCCCAGAATGATCGGTTAAAACTTAAAAAGTTTCTCAAACAAATAATAAACTGTTTATATGAGTTACAAAACAGGAATACCTTCTCTCAATTTAAGGGATTTAAAGGCAACAGGGGAAAATTCCCACGACCTGACCAGATTTGTTGATGGCGTTGGAAGGGCGTATGAAATATATGGTTTTTGCAGAGTAAGAGGGCACAAGCTACAAGAAGAAACCAAGAGAAAACTATACACTGTAGCAAGAGATTTTTTTAATATCCCTGCCAAAGCTAAATTAAGGTATAAACTTCCAGGTGTTAATAGGGGATATAAAGGCCTCAAGGAAGAAAGCGCAAAAAACAGCAAAGAAGGCGACCTCAAAGAATTTTTCCATGTAGGCAGGGAACTCCAGCCAGAAGAATTAAGAGCTTTACAATATCCAGATAATGTCTGGCCCCCTGAAATCCCCGAATTCAAGGATGCGACAATCAAGGCTTATATCGAATTTGAAGCATCAGGAAATGATATTCTTGAAGCTATCGCTCTTTACCTAGACTTAGGACGTGAATATTTCAGAGAAAGGACGAGGAACGGGAACAGTGTGTTAAGACTGATCAGCTATCCGCCAATTACTTCAGATCCAGGAAATGCCATTAGATCAGGGGCACATGAAGACATAAATTTGATAACACTTCTAACAGGAGCTGATTCCCCTGGATTGGAAATACAAACTAGAAAAGAAGGCTGGATCCCTGTCGATGCAGAGGAAGGTGAACTGGTTGTAAATGCAGGTGATATGTTGCAATGGCTGACAAACGGAAGAATAAGATCAACTACACACAGGGTTGTAAATCCACCAGTATCTGGATGGAAGCAGCAAAGAATTTCCATGCCATTTTTTATGCATCCCCTTGACAGTGTAGATCTAACCCCTCCAGAAAAATTCATAACAACTGATAGGCCACAAAGGTTTGGAAACATCACAGCAGGCCGTTATTTACAAGAAAGGCTTGGGCAAAACTATAAGCCGACTGGCGTATAAACTTTTAAATCGGTTTGTTCTACTAAAACAATGCCAGAAATAAAAAAAGAAATGAACGTTCTCGAAGCGATGTCAGTGTTCCCCCGCATCTCCACAATTCTGACACAAAACAAAATAAAATCCCTAAAAGTTCTCGAGAGCCTGGAAAAGAATATCCAGCTTTCAGGAAAAAATGTGGACGAAATTCTGGATATTATAAACAAAGAATTTGAGGAGTCACAAAAACCTGTAAAAATTGATATCGAGAAAATTCTCGATGTCACAGAACAAGCTGTCCACGAATTCAAAAAACTCCTGGAAAAGAAAAACAAAAAAAGTTGGTGTGTCCGCCTCCTCGTCCATTCCCCAAGCCCAAACAAATACGCTTACTCAATGGATTTTGAAAAAAATCCGGCTAGAGACGATATTGTAATAGAAAAACACGGGATGAAATTCTTTGTTGCTAAAAAACATTTAGATACAATAAAAAACGTCAAGATAGGTTTTGATGGGATTAAAAAAGGTTTTGTTTTTTCCAAAATAGAAAACTAATTACAGCAACTCGCCCCAACCAATAAGCCTCCATCTCCCTGCAACCTGACGGGAAATTGCTATCCTGTCACCCTTATCTGCACATATAGGAAGCTTTAGCTCAACTAAAGTTTTTTTTGCAGAGCTGAGGACCACACCAACTGTTCTAGTTGTTCCAATGTTTAGCATCAGGGGTTCGCCTGTTTTTATTGGATCCACTTTAAGCTCTTCCCTTGTTCCGAGAACCCTGTCCAGCAAGCTTATTTTTATTGTAATTTCATCCAAAGTCTCAGGGAGTTTTCCAGGCAAGCCAGCTATTGCTCCAGACAAGCTATCAGCTTTGGTTAGATAGGGATCCAGTAAAGTTGAGATTCCCAGAAGCCCTCCAGGGCCAGCTTTTTGCAGGCCAAAACCAGCTTTTTGCAGGCCAACTATTTTCGTTCTGACAGGCTGATATCTGTCCTTTACTTTTATTCCGGGCCTTATCTCTATTTCTTGGTTTATTTTCAATTCACCTTGGATAAGGGAGCCGCCTAGAATGCCTCCGCTCAAGTCAGGGATATTTGTTCCTGGCTTGTTAACATCAAAAGATCTTGCAATCAGCATCCTAGGTGGTTTAGAAGGATCTCTCTTCGGCGTTTTTATTGCCTCCTGTATTGCCTGGATAAGCAGATCCATGTTAGCTCCGTGCTTGGCTGATATAGGCACTATCGGCGCATTTTCTGCAACAGTCCCTTTAACAAATTCTTTTATCTGCTGATAATTCTTGAGCGCATTCTCTTTAGTCACAGCATCAACTTTATTTTGGACAATTACAATCTGTTTTATTCCTCCAATATCCAAAGCTGTGAGATGCTCCCTTGTCTGAGGTTGCGGACACTGTTCTGTTGCAGATATTACAAGCAAGGCTCCGTCCATTATTGAGGTCCCTGATAAAACAGTTGCCATCAAAGTCTCGTGGCCTGGCGCGTCGACTAGGCTCACTGTTCTTTCAGGTTCGCAGTCAGAAAAGCAGCTAGGGCATTTGGATTTGTTTGAGTATGTTTGGCATTTTTCGCACTTGTAGAAAGTTGCTTCTGCGTATCCTAACTTTATTGTAATCCCTCTCTTGATTTCTTCAGAATGTGTGTCAGTCCATTTACCTGTTAGAGCTTGGGTAAGGGTTGTTTTGCCGTGGTCGACATGGCCTGTTGTCCCTATATTTACTTCAGGGATGAGTTTTTGATCCACTTCACTTTTTTGTTTAAGATTTTCAGCCATAGAATTATAACTAATTTTGTCTCAAAGCTTTAATAAAGGGAGAAATAATCTACGTAGAGGTTTCTCCTCCAATCTTTGCGCTTATATAATCGACGAGCCCACCAAAAGTTATTATTCCTCTCCACTCACCGTTATCTATATGAATTTTTAAATCGTCTTCCAGAATTCCGGCTAATTCCAAACTTTCTAAAGAATCTAAACCGATGCCATCTCGATATATAGGAGTCCCCCTATCCAATTTCCCACTATAAGAAAACTTGCCCTTCAGTAAGTTAGAAAGTTTTCTTTGAACACCCTCTTTCTCAGAATCAGCTGCTGTCATAAAACCCTATTTCTTCGCTTCAGCTGGTTTTAGCATCTTCTTTTTGTTTTTCAGCAGGTTTTGGAGCTTCAGCTGGTTTGTGTGTTTCTGGTTTTACAGCTTCTGGTTTCGCTGTTTCCGATTTAGTTTCTTTAGCCGGCTTTTCTTTTAATTTTACTCCAAGGAGCTCTTCTATTGTTTTTTCTCCGTGCTTTGTGACTTTCATGTTTACTTGGACTATCTGAGCGGAGATCGTGTTACCACGGACAGATTTTCTTTTTCTCTGGCCTTTAATTAATGGATGGAATCCAGGACCGCCTGAAAGCAATGCTTTTTTCCTTCCCATGCCTTCAACATCCTTTCTCATCGGGAACCCTTCTTTATCAGACCCGCCAGTCACTTCAACTTCATACCCTGCAAGCCCGAAGCCATCCCCTTTTAGTGATTCACCTAATTTCTTTCCCATCAAGCCAGAAGCATTTTCATCTACGTCCTTCTGGTAAGCTTTCTTTGTTTTTGGGTCAGACACAACTATTTTAAAAACCATATATTTTTCTCCCTAACCAGCCTCTTAGAGTTTTGTATTGTATCTCTTCGCCTAGCGCCGGTTTAATAGCACTATATAAGCAGGAGATTATTTAAAGGTTAGGCTGGAACAAAAACAGACAATGAATATATTATTATCAGTCCTGCGATTAAAGCGGCAAACTGTGCGATGCTGTTTTTCCGGCTCTTCTCGCGGTTTATTTCAGGAAGAAGATCTGTCATGGCCAGGTAAAGGAAACCGCCGCCGCCGATCCCGAGCAAATAAACTGTGAAGGTTTCTATAGAGCTTGCCAGATAAAAACCTATTACGCCGCCAACAACAGCGCTAATGGCGGCAAAGAAATTGTATAAAAGCGCCTTTTTAACTTTCAGGCCTGCGTGTATGAGTATAGCGAAATCGCCTATTTCCTGCGGTATCTCATGCAACGCAACCGCTACAGTTGTTGCAATGCCTAAAGGTATATTCACGAGAAAACTTACTCCTATCAGGACTCCATCCACAAAATTATGGATGAAATCAGCTGTTAATGCCGTGTACACAAAAGGCTTTTCGTGGTCATGGTGGTGTTCCTTGAACCCCTTTGGATCTATGTCCTCCTTATGGTGCTGGTGATGCCAGCCGATAAACCGCTCTATCCCGAAAAATAAAAGAATCCCTATAACTATGGATATTGAAGCTGTCTGCTGATTGATCACAAATGCTTCCGGTATAAGGTCAAAAATTGCAACACCGATCAGTGAACCGACTGCGAACGCAACCAAAAGTGAAGTTATTTTTATTAGAAATCCTTTTTTCAGAGTGAGTGTGAGAACACCTATCAGAGATATCAAACTTATTAAGACCGTTGAACCTATTATCCAAAATATTAGGGACATAAGTTTAATTTATGTTTGGTTAATAAATACTTTAGTAAAAGTTAATAACTATACTATCCAAGTATATAAAGGTGTTAATAATGGCCCACAAAATTATCAGTCTGTCTGTAACAGAAAAATTTTCTCATGAAATCGAAAAATTGCAGAAAGACCTGGGTTTTTCAGGAAGAAGCGAACTCATCAGGACTGGCCTCAAAATGCTTATAGCAGACAGGAAACAGAAACAGGAGCTGACTGGAAAAATAAATGCTGTTCTGATTGTTGTTCATGCGGAGAAGAATGAACTCGAAGTGATGAAATACAAACACCTTTTCAATCAGATCATAAAGACGCATGTGCATACAAACATGGAGAAAGCCTGCATGGACTTATTTACTTTGGAAGGGGATTCAACAGAGATAAAGGATCTCGCAGACTCAATACAAAAAATCAAGGACATTGATTATGTAAAGCTTATAGTATCTTAATATTCTGGGAGTGATCGAATGAGTCAAATACGGATAGAGAAATTCCAGGTGGAGAACAAAAAGGATGAGATAAATCCTTACATGATTGGGAAAATCCTGAGGAAAAAGTATGAAGGGCTGGGCTACAAGATTATACAGGCACAGGATTTCGAGACTTCCCTGCTGATCGATTTCATCAGAAAATACAGGTTCCTGGATAAATATTCAAAAGTGAAATTAGGTGAATACAAAAAGAGCCAGAAAACACTGGATTACAACAAGGAATTGGTAAACATTCTCGGATGGGATAATATTGAAAAACTTCTCTTCATCTGCAGGATCTGCAGTTATCTGGGAGACCCAAGCTTTCCAGACTTTATAATATCAGGCAAAGGTGAAACTGAATTAAGGTATGTTTACACAGGCGACGAGCTGATCCGAAACAAAATATTTTTCTCAATTCTCTCAGAAAGCTTTGGGGTAAAGGTAAAATTTTGCTCGGTGGATTTCTCTGACTTCAAGCAGAGAGGAGCGTTGGATATTGATCCCTTGAAGCTGCTAGAAGAGGTTAATTTATCTGTTTCTTCGAGGGTGAACTTTGAGAGTTCAGTTGAGGACACAGGGATCAATTTCAATTTCATTAAAAAGTGGCTCGGGGAAAAATCAACGGATCCAGAGGATGTTATCAGGGCTTACGATCTGTTCAAGAAAAACTTGCTAAAAGAAAATAAGTTAACTGATCTTTTAGGGAAGCTCGTTTCGTCTGGGAAAGCGGATGAACTTATAGGGAAACAGAAGCCAGAACAGCTTTTAGTTGTCAGGAATATACTCGGTGTGAATATGATGGAAGCGCATGATGTGATTAATTTATACGAAATCACTAAATAATTGGCAAAAAAAAGCTTTTTAATCCACCAAGGCATAATTCCCCTATGGAAATAAAAGAGTTGAAGCCCAACCAGAATGCGACTCTGGCAAAAGTTGAAGTTACAGAGGCCGGAGATGTAAGGGAATTCGAGAGGTTTGGGAAGGTTGGCAAGGTCCGCACACTCAAGATAAAAGATTCCACAGGCGAAGCTGAACTGAGCTTATGGAATGAAGATGTTGAGAAATTCGCTGCCGGGGACAGTCTGAAAATCACAGACGCGTGGGTCAAGGAGTGGAAAGGCAAGCTCCAAATTTCTTCTGGCAAAAATGGGAAGATAGAGAAGGTCTGATTTTTTAGCTTTTTACATATCCGACAGCTTCTGGGTTTCCTACATAGACTGTAATCAAATTCTGACCTTTTCCGTGAAATCCTTTACTCAATTCCAATCCAATACCTCCGGCCATCCTTCTTATGTAAGCCTCATATTTTGGTTTTATTAGTGCTCGGCCTCCTCTACGATTTTGTCTTTGTGTATATCTGTCATCCATCCAGCCAAGAAGAGCGGCTTTATTGAGCTCTATATCAGGTTCTTCTGTTGATTTTTCCAATGCGTATTCTGTAAGGTTTTTTATGTGGAGTGGTGTATGATAACTACGAGAGTTTCGTTGTTGTGGTTTATTAACACACGGATCTACTGTAAGAACTCCTAAAAGTTCAACCAAATTCAAAAACCAATCCCTTGTTTTACTGCTGCCTACATATCCTAAATTTCCCTTTGTTACAAAACCACGTCCAAATAAGAAATGCCCAATATATTTTCCAATTGTTTCAGGTGAGGGATTTATTTGAGGGTCCAGTATTTTTAATCTACCACTACCACCACACGCGCTTACATCATCTATTTCCAAGAGTTTGAGTAATCTTTCTGAGATAGCTGCTCTCCCAGAAACCCAAGTTGAGTAAATCATACTTATGTATCTTGCATTTGGTATATGAACATGGTCAACTTCATTTTCGTCTAATCCCAAATAAGCTATTTCCTCTGCAAGCGGATAAAATGCGTGCCTCGTTTTTACTGTATACATGCCAGAAAGAACGTCTTCATCCACCCTTCCGTAAACCAACCCTTCAACAGCGCGTGAAAGCTTGAAGGAAGAGCCCCTGACAACTGTTTGCAGTTTTCCTTTCAAAACTTTTGCTTTTTCTGGGCTCAACCCTAACTTTTCAGCTAGTCCTGAAAATTCTTTGTTAAAATCAGATTCTGCAGAAATGCAATTTCTGAGCATTGCCTCAACTTCTTTTTGCTGCTCTTCTGGAAGATCGAGGTCTGACAAATCAACTGGTTTGGGCAAGAGCTTGTTTATACCTCCTGTGTAACCAGCAGACTCAAGACTTTGTTTTAGTTCAGTTCTTGCGCTTTGGAGCGAGATTGCATAGGGGAGAATTCTTAAAGTGTCTTCTGTTAATTGTTCGGACAAATATCTTTCCAGCCTTTCCTCTTTTCCAGCTATTTTTCTTGCAGCCTTTTCCCAGTCTTGTTTTTCTCCAGTTAAGGCATCAGAAATAACAGCCAATCCAGACCTCATCACAGTGTAGAAAACAGCGTCAACCCCTATTTCCTTTTCTGCGAAATTTGCAGGCCTTTTTTCTGCTGCCTTCTTTGCTGCTGTTTCAAAACGTTCCTGAAGATAGCCTTGAAGCCTCTGTTGACGTTCTATCACAGGTCTGACAGTTGCGATTATTTGGTCTGGGTCTTCCTGGTAAAGCCCTTCAGCTATCCTGAACCCTATTGCATCTGAAAGTGTTTTCTCGAGCAGTTCCATTCTTTTCTGTGTATCGCCCTTGTCCGGACTTTTAAGGTTTTCAGCGAGATCCCTTGCAAAGACTGCCTGTTCCAGCCTTTCCGCGTCAAAGACAAAAAACTCTTCGCCTGGAATGTCCAGGATGCTGTAGGTTGCCATTCGAAATGGTTGGATCTGGGTTTAAAAAGGGTTTGCTCTAGTTTAATGGACACCACAGAGGAAGACTTTAAATACTAGTAATACAAGTAATACTTGGGTGTGATATGCAACTCAGTGTAAAAGAAGTTGATGAAAAGGTATTCAGGGATTTTAAGGCAGAGGCAATAAGGGATGGGATGAAAGTTGGACAGGCCCTAAACCTCGCAATGCAATTCTGGCTTCAGAAAGTTGAAAAAAAACCGAAATTAAGCATACTCAACCTAAAGCCAAGGAAATGGGGCAAGGGGACAGAGATGCTTAGTGAAGAATCAGATAAGGTATTGTACGATGAGTAATTATGATATTTATAGATGCCAGTGTTTTTTATGGCTACATGAACATCGATGATGTCCATCACAAAATGGCTAAGCATATAATGGAAAAAATAGCAGCTAAAATCTATTGGCCAGCCATCACAACTGATTATGTTTTTGATGAAACTACCACAGTGACATCAAGAAAGCTCAACAGGGCAGCCGCAATAGAGCTTGGGCGTTTCATTGAAGGCTCTGAAATCCTGTTATCAAAGGTTGGTGAGGCTGCATTTCAAAAGGCCTGGAAAATTTTTCAACAAAGCGAGGGTCTCAGCTTTACAGATTGCACTATTATTGCTTTCATGCAAATTAATGGCATAACTGATTTAGCGACATTTGACAGGGGTTTTGATTTGATTAATGGGATCAACATAATACATGATTAGTATGCAATCTTACAAGCAAGTTTTAATTGTCCGCGCAGACCTCAAGCTTTCCAAAGGGAAAATGGCAGCCCAGGCAGCGCACGCAAGCCTTGAAGCCTATAAAAAAGCAGAGGCTTCTGATATCGAAGAGTGGGAATCCTCGGGGACCAAGAAAATTGTCCTGAAAGTTGCTGACGAAAAAGAGTTGATGGAAATTTACAATAGATTAAAGGAAAATAAAATGAAGCCATCCTTAATCAAGGATGCAGGCCACACTGAAATTCCGGCAGGCACAACAACTTGCGTTGGCGTCGGGCCAGTCGAAGAAAATATTGTGGATAAGGTGACTGGAAAACTGAAGATGGCTTAATTTATAAACTTTCCTCCCCACTTATTAGTAGATTATGGCTGAACCAACAAAAGATATCCAAGAAAAGTTTGTTTTGTACCAGATGTTAAACCAGCGACTAGAGGAGATAAAACAGCACGCAACAATGATCCAGCACAAGATGATAGAGTTAGAAACCTCCAGACTCGCGCTTTCAGAAATGAAGGCTGTGAAAACAGATAATGAAATCCTTATACCAGTCGGTTCAGGGATTTATGCTTTCGGGAAGAGCTCTGCGCCTGAAAAGGTTCTTATAGATCTAGGGGCTGGTATTGTCGCTAAAAAATCGATTGAAGAAGCTGGTTCTCACATAGATAAAAAGAAGAAAGAGGTTGAGGATGCAGCCCAAATGCTCCAGGGCGAAGCAAACGCGATAACAAACAAGCTTCAAGAAATTGTCCCAGAACTTCAGAAAGCTGCGCAGGAACAGCAGGAGGCAGGAGCAGGTTGATTTTAATCCCCAGACCATATTTATGAAAACGAAAAACATTAAGCAAGAGGTTCTTTTTAGCGCGACTCCACACGAAGTTTACGAACTTTTAATGGATTCCAAAAAACATGCAAAATTCACAGGGTCCAAAGCTAAAATTGGCCGAGAGGTCGGAGGAAAGATCTCTGCTTATGATGGCTATATAGAAGGAACCAATCTCGAGCTAGTAGAAGACAAAAAAATAGTCCAGAAATGGAGGGGATCTGACTGGCCAGAAGACCATTACTCAAAAGCATCTTTTATTTTAGAAAATAAGCTTTTTAGGAAAAAGCTTAAGCAAAAAGCTACTGGAGGAACTAAACTAATTTTCTTCCAGGAAGACGTACCAGAAGACCAATACCAAGCTATTAGCGAAGGATGGAAAGAACACTACTGGGAACCGATGAAGAAGATGCTGGAGAAGAAGTAAAGATCATTTGAACTTATTCTAGGACAGAAAAGAGAACTTCAAAAACCATGCGCCGGCCGGATCGCCTGCCTGGGAATCCGGTTCCAGTGTCTTGGGTGCTGAGTGTTGACCACAATAGATTTTTCCATAAGTCAACACCTCCAAATTTTATTGTTTTAAATCTGTTTTCTTGATTTAAATGGCTTTATAACATTTCACTAACTTTGTTTATCTTCTTGCTCTGCTTTTCCTCCTTTTTGATGGCCAGTGCTAACCAAATGAGAGATTATATCATTCTGGAATGCCTTTTCTGAAGTATCTGTTGTCATATTTAACCTTAAATGTAAAGCAGGAATAAGCTTACAGGTATTACCGCAAGCTTTTCTTTTTGGCTAAAATCTTTTTTGCTTACCATACACCCATGGCCTATTTTATTTAACCCTCTGAAATCTTCAGGGTTTAGAGAGTTTTGGTACTTTACTTCAATTCCTGCAGATATATCATCTATTTTAAATATAAAATCAACTTCATGGCCTTTGCTAGTCTTTAAATAGAAAATGAAATCTGAAGGATCAAAGATATCAGCCGGATGTATATTATACGCAGCTCTGCTAAGATGGTCTCCGACAACTGCTTCAATAAGCTTGGATTTGTTTTCTGTGTTGAGTAAAAAGTCTGTTGCAGATTGATAAGGATCCTGCGCAGGGTTAATGAGCCAGCTATTCAAAGCATGGAAAATAAAGGGGTTTAGAACATAAACCTTTTTATCGCTTGCACTCTTGATGGTTCCATCGGTTTCTATTTTATAATGGATATTCAGCACGAACATTGTCTGGAGTATGTTGGCATATTGGTCAACTGTTGGCTGAGCCGGAATTCCAGCATCCTTTTTTATGCTGTTCCAGCTGTATACTGAGCCAATTCTTTTTAGCATTGCCGCAAGTATTAACTTTGCTGTTTTTTCTTCCCTGTTCATCCTTGCCATGTCGCCTATTAATTGGCGTATATACATCTCATAAATCTGGGAGCTTATTCTCCTATTCTCAACATATTCATTTACCGCAACCATTATGCCGCCTGTTAAAAGATATTCGTCAAGGAGAGCATCCAGTTCTGGCAAGAGCCTTATAAGATTCTGGGCAGATTTTGGCAGCTTCCCATTTATGAGCTCAAGAAATTGTTGTGCCCGCTCTTCAGCAACATCAAGTTTGAATTCCTTCACCTGCCTGTAAAGGCCAGGGTTTCTCATCTCTGCATATTCTGCAAACTTCATTGGCAGAAGTATTTTGTGCGTTGAAATATGCTCCTTCTCCCCAACCCTGCCTGGCAGACGCTCTGAACTTGATTTTATATCCAAAGTGTGCGAGCCTGTGAGTATTATTGTGAGTCCGGCATTCCCATTTGTATCAATAAAGAGTTTGATTGATTTCTGCCAGTCTTTAACAGACGATATCTCATCCAGGAAAATAAATATCCTTTCTTTATTCTGGCCCCTAACCCAGCTGTAGTATGTATTTAGCAAGTCGTTGAGGGCAATGTTATCCCTCAAAAGGTCGCAGGCAAAATACATGACATTAAAGGAATTGTTTTTCTCCAAAAGCTCTTTGACAATGATTTTTATCAAAGTTGTTTTCCCTACCTGCCTTGGCCCCCTGATGCTGTAGACTGCATTTTTGTCAAGGAATATGTACTTTTTGAGCCTTGGCATCCATTTTACTTTGGCGGCAGTGTAATCCCTTATCTTAAGGTCATCATTAATCCTTTCCTTGCTTTCCCACCAGGGGTTCTGTTTTCGTATATCTAGAAGATCCATGTTTATATTGTAATATAAACTACTATATAAAGCTTCTTATATCCTAATATAAAGATACTCGGAACAGCTTTATATCAGACTATAAAATCAACTCTGGTCTCTCACATCAACCTTGCCTGTAACAACATGATGAATCAATGATTTTTTATATTCTTCTAAAAGTTCAATCTTTTCTATCCTAAACCCAAAACCGCCTGGGATCAGAATCCCAGAAAAGAAATTGGAAGCTGGTCGCAGACCAGCTTCGTCCCTCTCATGCGTCGACCGGGATTCGAACCCGGGTCAATAGCTATCTTCGTGGAAACCTACGGTTCCCACCCCTCCCTTATATTTACAAGTGAGATGGAAGGCTATGATCCTACCACTGTCCATACTTGGATTGAACCAACCTTATTTGTAAACCTTTCTTTCTGGGTTATAAGGCTCTTTCTTAAAGGGACGAAGTTGATTTGTTTTCCAATTGGTCTCAAATCAACTTCCAACCTTCCTCGAAAGAAAGAGGGTATACTAGACTATCGACGCTTAGCTGATACTAAATTTAGTGTATATACTCTTATATTCCTATTTGAAGAAAAATAGCCAAGATTAGACGCAAGTTAAATAAATTTGAATAAATCTATGGACAAATCAAAACCCTTGATGTACAGTAAGACTGAAATTAAGCAGGATTAAAAAAATAATAAATATAAGAAAAAATAAAAGTCGGGAATTAATTATTCTTTTCTAATTCCTGTATCCTTTCCCCGACACCTTTGGCTTCCTTTTCCAGTTCTTCCTTATACTCTTTTAGCATGCCTACTTTCTCTTCTTTTGTTAGGAAGCCTCTCGTTGAACCACATGGGCCGCAATTCATAATCCACCCCCTAATATCGTATATACGATATATTGTTGTTCAGATATATAAACCTATCGGTTATACGATATGTAAAATACAGATAAAAAAATCTAGTGATAAACTATTTGCTGGATTTCTCGATAACTTGTTTTATTTTTTCCCTTTCTTCAGGAGAAGGCTTTGGTAAAGTTTCAGTCATCTTCCAATACATCCCGTTATGGTAAGCTAGAGGCTCTTTAGTTTTGGATGAAGAAGCTAAAAGGACCTCTCCGATAAAAATTATGTGGTCGCCGAATTCTATTTCTTTCACAAGCCTGCACTCTGCATTCAGTGCTGCATCCTGTACCATCAAAGCTTTGATTTTTTTAGCCTTGTAGAATTTGAATCCCAGAGCTTCAACAGCCTTTATCTTATCTGTGTCCTTGCCTGAGCTTCCGCCTGCAACACTCGATAAAATAGTCTGATCAGTTGATGCGAGGCTCACTCCAAATTCTTTTGTTTTCTTGATGTTCTCAGCTGTTGCTTTTCCAGGCCCTATTAAAACAGCAATTAGGCTAGGATCATAAGATACATGAAAAGTCCACTCTGCAGCCATTATATTAGGCCCATTAGGTCCGTCAGATGTTATCAGGCCTACGTTAGTTATGAATTTTCTGCTTTTCTCGTCGCCCCAAGGCATTTCGCTCATAAACAAGGATTGAAGTTGATTTGAGACAATTTTGGATAACAAATCAACTTCGTGTCTTATCGTATATCCAATATAGATTAAGCAGATATTTAAATATATCGGTTGTCCAATATTAAGTACTAATAACAGAGGAACAAAATAATATTGTTTGAATTATGCCAAGAAAAAAAGATTATGAGTATTGCTGTGATATGAGAGGTATGCTTTCATTTCTCATACTTTTTCTGCTCTCCAAAAAACCAATGCATGGACAGGAAATTGCAGACGAGATCGGGAAAAGAAAAGGGACTAAACCAAGTCCAGGAACTATTTATCCTGCACTAAAATGCCTGAGAGAGGCCAATCTTATCCTCGAGAAGAAATCAGGGAAAACAATAACCTACAGCTTGACAGACGAGGGGAAGAGGGCCCTAAAGGTCGCAAAAGAAAAGTTTTGCAAGACTTTTACTGAAATTTTTACATCCTGATCCTATACAACCACAATCTTGCCTGTCATTAGATCAGCATGTGCAGAACAGTGATAGCCAAATTCTCCTGTTTGTGTGAATGTGTAACTATAGAGGTCGCCTTTCTTGAGGGTTTTGGAATTCAGAGGCTCTAAGCTGTTGTGTGTTGGATGAGGATCTGTATTAATGAAGTGTTCCGCATCGTCGTTATTTGCCCAAGTAACTTTTGTTCCCTTGTCTATAACAATATTAGGTGCATCGAAAAGTATGTCTTTCATATTTACAGTGACTTCTGCTTTTCCCCTGAAATCTTTGTAAGAGGCTTTTTTGGTGGAGTCTACAGTAAAGGCTAATTGCCCATCATGGCAAGATTTATCTGGCCAACAAGCATTAAGTTTTACAGTGTAAACCCCATCTTCTTTTGCGCCTTTCAGATTTACCCTTAGAGTATATTCTTCGTTTGTAATTTTTATTTCAGTGGGTATTTCCACACTGTTTCTCAATACAGTTGCAGATGTCGGAGATTTAATAACAAAATTAAAGTTTACCACAACTTCTTGAGGGGGCTGTGTTAGAGTGTCTCCATGTTTTGGGAAGGAATCTACAAAATGGGCGGCTTTCAAGAAGTTTGGAATTTCCAGTTTAGCTGGATAAGCTGTTCCTTGTGGAGGGGAGGTTGGATTTCTGATTTTTTCTTTACACTCAGCCTCTGTCTCAAAAGTTGTTATTTTGTCTGCACCGCATCCGCTTCCGCAATTGTTAAGCACGCAACTATTGTCCTTTAATTCCCATAAAGGCGTACAGACAGCAGGACAGATTTTTTCAGAGTTTTGTGGTATTGGTGAACTGACACGACTTACTTCAGGAGAAGGCGTTATTCTAGGAGATAATTGCGCACAACCAGAGATGAGCAACACAGACAGAACGAATAGGATAAGGATTATTTTCTTCATAAAGCATTATTAATAGTTACTGTATTTAACTGCATTGCCGCGTAATTTACATTATTTGAATAACCTTTTTGGATCAGCAAGCTTTAAATACTTATTTTTTTTGCCTTCTATCATGTCAACTATGTGCTTGGCTGTTGTGTAGCCCATTGTTGTTCCCTGGTCAGACATTGCCATTGCTGTGTAAACATTTGGATTAAACTCGCCGGCAAGAGGAAACCAATCTTTGATTTTCGCCCACGAACTTCCCCACGTGGCTTCCTGCTTGAACTCGAGTCCAGGATAATACGCCGCCAGCTTTTCTTGCAGATTTTCAAGCCTATACATTTCTAGGATGAGTCTGCCTTCGTGCTCATAAACTATATCATAATTAGTATCCATTGTCCAGAGAATAGATTGCTTTGGGAAAAATTTCTTTATCACAGAATGCTCTAGAGGCTGGCTTGCAACTATTACGCTAGATTCCTGGAGAAAATGGCTTTCAAGTCCCAGGCTTTTTTCAGGCGGAACAGGAAAATCGTTGGTAGCAAAAATTATTTTGTTGCATTTTATTTTACCATTATTCGTCTTGACAGAAAAACCTCCATTAACCTTCTCAAAATTCTCGACTTTTGTGTACTCATATAAATTCAGGTTCATTTTTGTTGCAAGCTGGGCTGCAAAAAGTGCAGGATATAACTGCGCGCAGTCATGGAAATGCAAGCCTGCTTTAAATGATTGGCCAGAATAGAATTGCTTGATCTCTTGAGAATTCAGCATAGGATGGGTTATCCCTATTTTCTTTAGCTCACTTTGCTCCTGCTCCAGGATCTCTACTTCACCATCTGTAGCCGCAGCCATTATGCCTCCTGGAACCCTGAGTCCGCAGTCGAGGCCATTTTTTTCCACAAGCATGGCTAGTGCCTTTACATTTTCGGCTGTTTCTTGCCAGACAAACTGAGCTGTCTCCTTACCCCATAGATTTATTGCAGGCACCAGATTTGTGCCTGTCCCATAATATAAAATTCCAGAACTGGCTCCAGATGCGCCTGAACCAACCTCATCCATTTCAACAACTATATTTTCATATCCAGCTTCTTTCAAAAAATAACTGCATAAAACACCTGTAATCCCGCCGCCAACAATGAGTATGTCTGTTTTCGTGTCCTGCTCAAGCTTTGGAAATCTTTGGGTTACTTGCCTCAAACCGTTTTCTTGCATAATAGGGACCTTTTTTATTAGACTTTTAGAAACTAGATAGAGCTAATTAATTTCAGGATTATTTAAATAAGAGACAAACCAAAATAGATCATGACTAACGTTTTTGATAAGATTAAAGGGAGGCATGTCCTTCTGATTTTCATCTTATTCATTTTACTCAGTGGCCTCTCAACTTATTTTTTCAGCATTCTAAGGATGGAGAAGATAGGAAGCATTTCCCAGGCCCTGTTAGATCTGACTTTACTGACAGTAATTTTTTGGCTTCTAGTAAAGAGCAATGTTAAAGTAAAAAATATTTTTGGCAGATTTCCTATATCCGGGATATGGCTAAAGGTCCTTGTATTGGTTTTTATTCTTGGAGTTTTCTCGATAGGAATGGGCACAATCCAATCATATTTTTTCCCTAGAGCGACTGATAGCCAGGATCTGTACGAGTTGTATAATTTTTCTGATCCGCTTAGCCTTATAGTAAATAATATTTCTATAGTAGTTTTAGTTCCGTTGATAGAAGAACTGATCTTTAGATCAATCTTAGTTCACAGATGGTCAAGAAAATGGAGCACTAGAACAGCAATACTGCTCTCCTCAATTATTTTTGGCTTGGGCCACGTTGATCCAATAAGTTCGTTCACTTTCGGTTTAGTGGCTTGTCTCCTTTACATCAAAACGAAATCATTGTGGGTCACAATAGGTGCGCACGCTTTCAATAATCTGGTTGTGACGTTGATAATACTTTCTTTGGCTGCAACGTATGGATCCACTATAGCACAAACTGCTCCATCTGTTATGACAGGATCGGAATTGATTACAGGGATAGTTATGGTTTTAATATCTCTCCCGGCCCTGGTTTACTTTATTAGAAAGAATTGGCCGGAAAAAGGAACGAAGCTGCCTTATTATACAAATTCATAAAATAGATACTAGTGGTACAACATTATAGGCCTGAAACTAACGCAATGGCAGCTGCACTGGAGGCAAGAGAACTTGCAAAAAATATTAACGACTCCAAGGAAAAACGTGAAATAGTTAAATACAGAAAACTGGTTTATAGTAAATAGCATTATCAGTAGCTAGTTATTAATCCGTTATACTCTGGATGTTTTGTTAAAAAATTCTGGCTTACATAAGGGCATGTAGGGATAATTTTATATCCGTTCTTCTTCGCAAATTCGAAAGCGAAAACACACATCTTTTCTGCAAGACCCTGGCCTTTGAATTTGTCTGGCACAACTGTGTGATGTAAATCCAAGATATTATTTACTTGTGTAAAAGCTATAACTGCTTCTATATTCCCAAGATGTATGAAAAATTTCTGGCCTATTGGATCGTATTCAACACCGTAGGTTATTTCCTTCGCAGGAGGCTTCTCGTTGTCCTCCATATCCTCTTTTCTAACTGGGATCAAATCTTTTTCCATAACAACATACAAGAATTGTTATAACCATTTAAATAGGTGCGATTTTAGTCTCGGTGTGCCGCTTGAAGCTATAAATATGGTCTAATCACATTTAATAACATGGCTGCATTCGAGATTTCCTTATTTTTTGGCATACTGCTTCTTTTGATACATCTGTCTCTGGAAAGGTTCCAAGGGTTCTATATCAGAAACAAGAGGGCGCTCTATGCTTTTTCTGGTGGAGTATTCATAAGCTATTTGGGCCTTCACATACTTCCAGCAATATATCAGGTTCAGGGCCGATTATCTAAACTAGTTTTCCTTTCTTTTCTAGTTGGTATAGCGTTATTTTATTTGCTAGATACCCACATAAGCAAACACAGGATAAGATATAAGATAAGAGCTGAGACAAGAGAAGAGCATGCTGTTGGATTTTTTGTTTATCATATAATAATTGGTATTGCGTTCATAACATTTTCAGAGAGTATATTAGATCTTTTCCTGTTTTTCATACCGATAGCTTTATTCACAGCTTTCAGCTCACTCTCAATGAAAGAGATATATGAGATCGAGAACGAGAGCCAACTTGTCAAGCTCCTGCTCGCAGGATCAACATTCATCGGAATAATTTTAGCTACATTACTTCCTGTATCGAGAACGTTCTATTTCCCTCTCCTAGGGTTTATCAGCGGATCTATTTTCTATATAATCCTCAATGATGTGATGAACACCAATGAAAAAAGATCGCCTTATTTCATCTGGGGCATGACACTGTACGCTGGTATAATAGGTTTATTTTGGATACTGTTTTAGATGTGAGCTAGAACTAATTCTACTAAAAGGTGTACAACACCGCCAAAAATTCCGATGAGATAGACCATCCCTATCTTCGTAGGCATTGGGATAACACCGCGTTTTTCCAATTTATCTACTATATCTTCTAATCTTACCAGAGATTTTATTTTTTTGGGCAGATACGAATTGAAAGGTTTCAAAAGCGAAGTCATACCAAGTTCTATTAGAGTAATATCAATTATCACTAAAACCGCTGGAAAGAGGAGGATGCCTAATGTATGTGTTAAAAAATTCAGGGTCTCCAATCCTGTAGCTCCCAATGGAGCCAGAAAAATTTTAGGCCATTCAGGTGCTATGCCTGCTAGGAAAGCCCATGTACTTAGATGGTGTTTCCTGAAAAATATGTAGGTTATGACTGCTACTAAAATGCCTGTAAAAAGTGTTGTACCAATCAGGGTTAAATACGTCATGATAATAATGGGACCTTAAGATATATTTAAACAGCTAAATAATACTTCTACCTATGTGGGCCCGTAGCTCAATGTATACCCTTCTTTCTTTCGAGGAAGGTTGGAAGTTGATTTGAGACCAATTGGAAAACAAATCAACTTCGTCCCTTTAAGAAAGAAGCCTTATAACCCAAGAAAGAAAACGATTACAAGCGGATTATAAGATAGGAGCAATGGATAGAGCATCCGGCTTCGGTTCTTAAAACCTGCGGTTTTAAGGAATCCCTCATTTACTAAAGTGATGGGTTAGAAGATACCGGGGGGTTGAGGGTTCGAATTATACCCCTTTCTTTTAAAAAAGAAAGGCCTTATAACCCGAAAGAAAAGATTTACATGTGTCGGTTATTGGTTATCGAGAATCCCTTCGGGCTCGCTGAGTATGCCTAATTTTCTGGCTTTTGTTTTGGGGAAAAATCCGGAGCTTTCTGCAGCTGAAATAGTATCTTATCTCGAGGCCAGAGAAATTGATTTCTCAATAACTGCAATGGAAAAGGATTTTTTGGTAATAGATTTTCATGGCCCTTCCAGATATGCCGAAATAAAAATAGAAGACCTCGGAGGGACACTAAAGATATGTCCTGTCTTTATAGATTCTGAACACTTTTTGCCTTCGATGATACAAATAGAGAACTTTTTCGATCTCTCTAAAAAAGCTGTGAATTTTGGAGTAAGCCTTTACAACATAGAGAATTGGGCTGAACTAGCAGTTGAGCTTGAAAGATATGTTAAAGACCAATTAAGATCAAATAAAATAAAGGCAGGTTATGTGAGACCCACAGCTGGGGCTGAAGCTGCATTTACGCATACAGATGTAATCAATAAAAAACTTCTAGAAGATGCAGAAATAGTTGTTTTCTTTTCCGCGGGGAGGTATTACGTTGGAAAAACAGATTTCGTCCACAACCCATTTGAATTCAGGAAAAGAGACCTGGATAGGCCTGAACAGAGGGCTATTTTTTCTATTCCGCCGAGGCTAGCTAAAATAATGATAAACCTTATAGGAATAAAAGAAGGCGTGATCCTCGACCCATTCTGCGGCATTGGGACAATTTTACAGGAAGCTGCGCTACAGGGATTTGATATAAGAGGCGTGGATCTGGACAAAAGCTGTATTGTTTCTGCCATCAAGAATTTAGATTGGTTGAAAAAAGAATATTCCTTGGAGTTGAAAGAACTTGATAAAAAAATATTGAATAAGGATTCCAAAAACCTTTCAAAATACTTTGAAAAAGAATCTATTGACGGGATTGTAACAGAGCCCTATTTAGGGCCGCCTCTCAAAACTCGTACAGAAAGAGAGCAGGCAGAAAAAATAATAAAGCAACTTACAGGCCTGTATACAAAAGTTTTATCTGAATGCCATAAAGTTTTGAAGGCGGATAGAAGGATTTGCATAATCTCTCCGAGGATAAAAATTGGGGAGAAAAATATAGGGTTGAATATATCATCTATTTGCATGAAAACAGGATTCAAACAAGTGAATGTTTTATCCGAATATAAAATAAAGTCTGGTTTCCCCTTGACTGATGGCGAGGAGAGGCATAGGCTCATACGCGAGATAAATGTGTTGGAGAAAGACTAGTTTAGCATATTACTTCTCGCCTCTCCGCATTGAGTAAGAGAGCTTCACCTATTTTCAGATTTTTAAATCCGTCAGATGTGAGCAGCAGTTTCATATCATTTACCTACAAGTTTAACAAGTGAGTTTCGTACTTCATTTGCGTCAACCTGGCCTCTTGTATCTTTCATTGCGAGGCCAACCAGAAATTCAAGGGCTTTTTTCTCGCCTTTCGCATAATCTTCAACTGCTTTTTTGTTACTTTCTATTATTCTTTTGAGTACAGATTCCAGATCAATTTTTGCTTTAGCTAAACCGTATTTCTCAATTACTTCCTTCGCAGATTTTTTCTCTTCCACCATTTTCCTAACAGCGAGTTCAGCATTCCTGTCTGTTATCTTCCCTTCAATAAACATTTTCAGAAGTTCCTCGAGCCACTCTCTTCTCAGGCCGGATTGTTTAAATCTAATATTATTCCAATTCAAAGTCTTCTTCAGATCGCCTGCAATGAAGCCGCCTGCAATTTTTGGGTCCATTTTCTTTGCTATTTGTTCGAATGCGTCAGCTATATCAATCTCAGATATCAGGGATTCAGCAACAGCTTCTGGGACTTTATAATCTTTTACAAACCTCTTGTATTTTTGGTCAGGCAGTTCCGGTAGGCTATCTTTCATTTCAGAAGCCATTTTCTTCTGTACAGTAAATTTAGGCAAATCAGGCTCCAATACATATCCGTACTCAGCTTCAGCTTCCTTGCCCCTCATCTCCTGGGTGCTCCCTATTCCAGGGTTCCACATCCTTGTTTCCATTTTAACCTGGACGCCACGTGTGAGCAAACTGTTCTGCCTTATAGCTTCGTACTTTAAGGCGTCTTCAACCTCTTTAGCTCCTGTGATATTTTTTACTTCAACCCTGTTTCCTGTTAAGCCATCTCCGTAAAGAGAGATGTTCGCATCTGATTTCAGAACAGCAAGCGATGTAGAGTCATAAACACCCAAGTATTCCAGAATTGTTGTAAGTTTATGCAAGTACAAACGCGCTTCTTGTGGGCTTTCAAAATCAGGGTCTGTCACTATTTCTATTAGCGGTATCCCAGACCTGTTATAATCTACTAGAACATATTTTCCTCCAAGGCCGCCGACGTGGATGACCTTCGCAGGATCCTCCTCTATGTGGATTCTTTTTATTGATATTTTTTTCTTTTTTCCGTTGGATTCTATTTCCAGGTGACCTTCAGATGCCAGTGGAATCTCATATTGCGTAATTTGGTAGTTTTTTGACATATCCGGATAGAAATAAGTTTTTCTCGAGAAGTACATTTCCGGAGCTATCTTGCAGTTCAAAGCCAGCGCAACTTTCGTAGCTAACTCCACTACTTTTTTATTCAAAGCTGGTTTGGATCCTGGTAAACCCAGGCAAGTAGGGCACGTCAGGCTGTTAGGAGCCGCTTCTTCTTTGAGGTTAACAGGATTTGCGCAAGGGCAAAAAAGCTTGCTCAGACTGTTTAGTTGCACATGTGTTTCCAGGCCGATTTTTACTCTCATTAGAAAAAGTTAGTTTTGAAGAATAAATAGATATTACAAATATCTAACCATTATTACGTCATCTTGATAGCTGTTTTTTATTTTAATGCCTCTTTTTATTCTCCCAACCTTTTTAAAACCCATTTTTTTGTAGAGGTTTTGTGCTCTTTTATTGTTGCCAAAAACACGCAATTCTATTGCTTCTAATCTTAATTTGCTTTTAGAAAGTTGAATTGTTTTATTCATTAATCTAGCTCCTATTCCCTTGCCAGTAAACTTTTCTAAAAGAACAATACCAAAATTGCCCACATGATTTTTAGCTTGGCCAACCTTTTCTATACTCGAATTTCCTATTATTCGATTATCGTATTCTACAAAAATGTGTACAGATTTCCTGTTCTCGTCTTTTTTTATAGAATCTCTAACCCATTTCTTTTCGTCCGCTAAACTGACTTGTTTTATACTGCTGATGTTACCGCCTTTTTTCAAGGCCTCCTTTATAGCCTTATTATAAAATCTCCATATATTTTCAGAATCTGAGATTTTCGGATATCTAAAAACAAACTTCTTCCCCCCCGATTTCGAAAACATCAACTATTCCTGGCATGGTTATATTTTTGCTGATCCCATAAAATATTCATAGGTACTGCGTAGGCCTTCTTCGAATGAAACCCTTGGCTTCCAGCCCAAATATTCATTAATTCGCGAGATATCTGCGAGTGTGTTTTTAGGTTCAATAACTGTTGGACCGTAAATAGGCTTGACAGTGCTTTTAGTTAACTTAATTATCTCCTCTGTAACTTTGTTGACTGAAATGTTTCTCCCGCACCCAACATTGAAAGCTAGGCCAAAAGCTTCCCTATTTGATGTTTTGGCAGCAGATAAATTAGCTTCCACGACATCAGATACAAAAGTAAAGTCTCTTGTCTGCTCGCCGTTTCCATTAATTGTTGGCGAAATCCCTTCAGCAAAATTTTTAATGAATTTCGGTATTAAGCAGGCGTATTCACCGCCAGGGTCTTGCCTCGGGCCATATACATTAAAGTATCTCAAACTAATTGTTTCCAATTGGTACAAAAATTTATACATCATGCAATACATCTCACCAATTAACTTATGCAAAGCGTATGGTGATAACGGATTTGGCACCATGCTCTCTTCCAGCGGCAATGTTTTCTGATCGCCGTATATCGAAGAACTAGAGGAGAAAACAAATCTTTTCACATCAAATTCTTTACAGTGTTCCAATAGGTTAAGCGTTCCGTTAACATTGGCATTATGCGTTTCTATTGGATTTTTTATTGAAAATTGAACCCTGGGCAATGCACCTAAATGGAATACGGCATCTATTTTGTTTTGAAAAATATCTTTTAGGTCTTCACAGACACTCCTTCTGTAAACAGTTAAGCTTTTGTTAGCCAAATAACTGTCCAGGTTTTTATAATTAAAATAGAAGTTATCTATTACTATGACTCGGTGCCCGTCTTTTAGAAGCCTATCAACAAGATTGCTTCCAATAAATCCAGCTCCGCCTGTAACAAGATATTGCATAATAAGCAATTTGTTATTCAAGCTCGCTTATAACTGTTTACCCAGCTGTCGAGGAACTATTTTTTCAATAACTTTTCGAACTTACCCCAAGGCAAAGTATTAATCACATCCTTTTCTTCCAGCCAACCCCTCCGTGCCTGAGAAATCCCGATTTCTGCGAGATTTAGCTGGTCTGTTGAATGTGAATCTGTATTTATGCAGAATTTAACATGGAATTCTTTTGCTTTTCTTATATTCCAGTCGTTTAAATCCAGCCTTTGGTTGGAATTTATTTCCATAGCAACGCCCCTTTCCTTCGCCTTCTCAAAAACTTTTTCCAGATCGATATCAAAAGGCTCCCTCGCATTCACTATTCTTCCTGTCGGGTGCCCGAGAATATTCATGGAAGGGTTGTCTAGAGAAAGCAAAACCCTCCTAGTCATCTCTTCTTTAGGCGTTTTGAACCCAGAATGGATTGAACCAACGACCCAATCCAGTTTCTCCAGAATGTTTCTAGGGAAATCAAGGCTGCCATCTTTCAATATGCTCACCTCTGAGCCAATAAGAATTTCTATTTCTTTGAATTTTTTTCTGGCTTTCTCGATTTCTTCTATGTATTTCAGGACTCTTTTTTCATCTAAACCGTTTGCGATTCTTTCAGCTTTCGAATGGTCAGTAATGGCAATATACTCATAACCCATTTTAATTGCGGCTTGTATCATGTCTTCTACACTGGTTATCCCATCAGACCATTTTGTGTGCGTGTGAAGGTCACCTTTTAAAGAATTATATTTTATCAGATTTGGGAGCTCGTTCTTGCCAGAAGCTTCTATTTCCCCGGTGTTTTCCCGGATCTCGGGATCTATATAATTCAGGCCAAGCTTCTGGTATATCTCTTCTTCTGTTTTACCAGCGATGATATTATTGTTCTTGTCGAAAAGGCCGTATTCAGAAAGCTTCCAGCCCCTGCTTATAGCAAGTTGTCTGAGTGCAACATTATGTTCTTTAGATCCAGTAAAATAGTTTAGTGCGGCTCCAAAGCTTTTCGAATCCAAAACTCTTAGGTCACAATCCAGACCGTCTTTCAAAGTTACAGAGGATTTCGTATTCCCTTTCCCTTGGACAAAATCCACATTAGGCATTTTCACAAAAAAGTCCATGACAGCAGAAGGGTTTTTAGAAATGACGAGAATATCGATATCGCCTATTGTTTCTTTTCTCCTGCGTATAGAACCAGCGACTTCAACTTTTTCCACTTCTTTTAAAGCCTTAAGTTTTTTAATAATTTCATGGGCAATTGGCAGAACTTCACCTAAATACATTCTTTCCTGGCCCTTTCTAAAAAGCTCTATGCCTTTCAAAATATCCTGTTCGCTTTTTTCACCGAAGCCTTCGAGATCCCTTATCTTCCCTTCCTTTGCAGCTTTTTCCAGTTTTGTGATATCATCTATTTTCAATTCTTTGTAAAGCCTGCTGGCTTTTTTCGGGCCTAATCCCTGAACAGAAATTATATCGAGCAAGCCTTTTGGGATGGAGGCAATAAGCTCTTTATGTTTTTCTATTTTATTTGTTTTAACAAACTCCTCGATTTTTTTAGCCAGGCCTTGTCCGATGCCTGGGATTTCCATCAGAGCTTCCAGACCCCCTTTCCTGTAGACATCTTCTATATCCTTAGAAAAACTTTCAATGGTTCTTGCAGCTTTTTGGTATGCGCGGGATTCCCAGACTTCGCCTTTTATCTCCAGTATTTCTGCCATCTGGTAGAATATTTCGGAGACTTTTTTGTTAATTGACATAAAATCATATGTAGATAACTAATCCCATGGTATCTTCGCTTTCCAGTATTTCCATCATGGCTAGAATCTTCCTTACAATCTCGTTATCAGGCTTTATTCCAGAAATGAAGAAAATCCCGCAATGGTTTCTATTTGTAGAGATAACTAAATAATCTGGATCGCCAGTAAGGATAACCCTCTTATCAGAAATTGCGAAATTGGGCTGTTCAATATCCAATTTTCCTTTATTCCCAGCTTCGTCAGTTGAGATTACGTCTATACCATTACCCTTCAAAGAAGTTATTATCTGATTCCTCACATGCTCATCAGCATAGAATTTTATTGCGCTCATGCACTTTCAAAAATAATCACATTCCCTTCTTTCCTAAATTTTTCAACAAGCTCTTTGTCCCTTCTTATTTCATCCCTTATTTCTTGAGGGTGTTGGTAATAATATTTGAGGGCCTCAAGAACCTGGACTGCTGTAATATTATAATCCTGAGCTATCTTTTCTATTGGGTGGCCTAAAATTTGGTAATCTTGAAAAACATCAATTACCCTTATTCGTGTACCATCTATCCTTGCCTTGCCTCCAACTACACCTTGCGTTTTGACTATTTTCGCTTCCATAGCATTATTTGAATAATCCTGTATTTATTCTTAAAATTACTCTAAGATCTCAGTATCCCTTTTTAAAACCTCTTTTTTCAATTCTGGTATGGAAGACAAAGTGTATGCTGTTTATTTCAGCTGGGAAGGAGATTAAAAATCGTCTGATAGTGCCTGCAGACTTTCCAGAATTTGAAAGAATTTTAAAACAATTGACAGACTAGAGCAGAATCCGCTAAAAAGCACATTTATATACCTTCGCTAACAATCTTAATAATCTCATTTTACGAAGAAAACACGCCTATATGGAAGCTGTAAAATTTTCTAAGCAGAGGCGAAGAAAATTTCGGTTTCTTTTGCTTAAGCTTTTCTTTGGGAAGTGTGTATAGAAAGAAAAGCTTATGGTTGGAAAAGAAGAACACTCAGAAAAAGTGCAGCAGTTGATGAACGATCCTAAGAATATTAGGAATATTGGGATTATCGCGCACATACATCACGGCAAAACAGCATTAACTGACAATCTTGCAGCCAAAGCAGGGTTCATGGCCGAGAAATTAGCCGGTGTGAAAATGCTTACTTGGATTGATCCACAAGAACATGAGAGATTGATGACTATATACGGCGCTACTGTTACAATGCCTTACGAATACGAGGACAAGCCTTATCTTATTAATCTATTTGATACTCCAGGCCACGTTGATTTTGGCGCTGACGTAACGCAGGCTATGAGAGTTGTGGATGGAGGAGTTGTAGTTGTCTGCGCTGTTGAAGGCATAATGCCCCAGACAGAGACTGTTCTAAAGCAGGCGCTTGCTGAGAGGGTAAAACCTGTTTTATTTATCAATAAGGTTGATCGTGCAATAAAAGAATTAAAGCTGACTCCAGAGGCTCTAATGAAAAGGTTGGAAGAGCTGGTTATAGAAGTTAACAAATTTATACAATCTCATATAGAACCTGAATTCAAAGACAAGTGGGTTGTAACGGTCGCTGATGGCTCTGTTGCTTTTGGTTCTGCTGTTAAGAGATGGGCCATCTCTGTTGCTTCCATGAAAAAATTCGGTGTCTCATTCAAAGAGATAGTTGAACTTTGTTCTCAGAATAAGGATGAAGAACTAGCTCAAAGGACACCTCTTCATTCTGTAGTAATGGATATGGTTATCAAACATTTACCTAGTCCAGTAGAAGCGCAGCCTTACAGAATGTCAAGGATATGGACAGGCGAATTAAGCAGTGAAAACGGTAAAGCGCTAATTGCGTGTGATACAAATTCTAAACTAATCGGCACGATTACAAAAGTTGTTTATGATCCGAGGGCTGGAATGATATGCACTGCACGAGTCTTTTCGGGAAAAATGCTCGAAGGCCAGGATGTCTATATGAACATGGCCAAGAAAAATACGAAAGTTCAGCAGATCACTACTTTCATAGCCAATTCGAGGATACCAGTGAAGTATGCATTGGCAGGGAATATTGTAGGTCTAGTCGGTATAAATGATGTCACAGTCGGGGAAACAATATCGAATGTAGGGACAGTTGTTGAACCATTCCAGGCAATAAAACATATTTTCGAGCCAGTTGTCACAAAATCAATAGAACCTAAAAGTCCGCAAGATTTGCCAAAGCTTATAGACATTTTGAAGAAACTAGGGGCTGAAGATCCAACACTTAAAATCCAGATAAACCAGGAGACAGGGGAAACTCTTATCTCAGGATTAGGTGAGTTACATTTGGATGCAAAAGTCGAAAGAAAAATCAAGGAAAAAGGGATAGATATAGTCGCCTCGCCTCCAATAGTTGTTTACAGGGAGACCGTGTCTAAAAATTCTGCTGTAGTGGAGGGCAAATCTCCTAACAAGCATAATAAATTCTATTTGTCTGTCCAGCCTGTTCCTCCTGAAATATACAAAGCCATGCTAGAGGGACAAATACCAGATGGTATAATCAAGGGTGGCAAAAATTCTGAGACCGTTAAGAAATTAAAAGAACTTGGTATGGATAAAGACCTTGCAGAGTCAGCTGTTTTGATTTCAAATCATTCTATTCTCTTTGAAGTTACAGCAGGCGCACAATACTTAAGTGAGACAATGGAGCTTGTAAAAGATGGTTTCATGGAGGCTGTTGCAAACGGCCCTCTGGCAAAAGAACCTGTTTCCGGTGTGTTCGTGAGATTATCTGATGTCGATTTGCATGAAGATGCAATACACAGAGGGCCTGCACAGGTTATCCCTGCTGTCAGGCAGGCAATACATGAAGCAATGCAAGGGGCTGGAGCCACGCTTTTAGAACCAAAACAGATTTTGAGGATTGACACTCCGCAAGAGCACATGAATAATGTTCTTTCAGAAGTCAATAACAGAAGGGGGGAAATAATTGATGTTAAACAGGAAGGCAGGTCTGCAATCATGACAGCAAAAATCCCCGTAGGCGAGCTGTTCGGTTTTGAGGGTCGCCTAAAATCCGCAACAGCAGGCAAGGGCTTCCAGAGCATGATGGACGTGATCTTCGAGAAGATGCCACGGGAAATTTTAGGCCAGGTTGTTACGAAGATTAGGGAGAGGAAGGGGCTGCCACTGAGTTAGGAAGGGCTTTTTAAACCTTTCTTCTTTACTTATATGATATGACAGACTTAGTTGATACAGAGGTTATTTCAGTTGAGCAGGTATTCCGAGAACGCCCTGAACATTTTAAATGGATAGCAGATCTTAATGCTACATGGAAGCTTGCAAGAAATGGATTTGGGCCAGATGAGGTTAAATGGAATGCTGTTCCTGTTAAGAGAGGCCCAAAGGATACAGATGGACCGTTTTATTTTAGAAATGTTAGACCAGATGAAGCTCCGGAACTGGCTAACAGGGTTTTCTGCGTACAGGATGGTGAAGCTGTTTCTGGTTGGTTCGGAGCTCCAATTTTGTATTCTCCAGCTAGAGGCAAATTATCTGAACTCGGTGACTATCAAATCAGAAAAGTTGGCGATAAAGAAATCGAGAGCGATCTCTTTTTAGCAGAGGTTTTGTCTGATCTAGAATTCCCAGAACATACGCCAGTTCATAAGGCTGTCTTCTTTCTACCAATTCCGCCTAAAGGGGAAACCTACGAAACACATTTTTTCCCAATGGTCTCGACTAGGGATGCAACAGCTCATTATCTTGTAGTGGAACAGACGTTGGTACCTCAAGGCCAAGTTTCAGATAGTTTTGCTGGAAGACAATTGATGATTGTTTCTGAAGGCGGGATAGAAAAATACCTCAAGGCCACATTCACTCCAGATAACACAGAAGAAGGCAGAATAATTATACCTAGATATGAAGGGCGTGTTCTCGTACTCTCTAAGCCAGTAAAGATACAAAGAACTGTTGCGCAAGGTTATCGAGGGTATGATTTTAGGTCGACTACCTATTTTGACCAAAAATCGCAAACACGTGGTGTCGAAGTTGATACAGTTTCTCTTGGCCCTGGAATGACATCAAGAAACAGATCTGCACTGGTAGAAGCAACTGAAGATTATAAGAGACTTCCATCTGTTTTCGATATAAGATGCATTGGTGTCAGAAGGGATGCTGCTGAAAGATACGATGGCCCTACTGTGAAAAGGATGTTTAAGGCTGCTTACGGTGTTGTTAAAATCTAATATCTTTATTGCGTTTTCTGGATCTACTTATTCAAAAACTTTCCCAGACCTTTAGATCCTGTCAAAAATTCCTGGGCTTTTTTCAAAACAGATTTTGTGCTATTATAATCTATTTTTACTAGTGCGTCTTTGTAACTCAACCACTCAAAACCAGCATGCTCCCAGGATATTTTTACTTGATCTGTTTTTGTTTCTGCGAGAAAATAGACAACTTCTTTGTTGATAGACATCCCATCCCGCCTGTAGAAATATTTGACAACTTCCCTGAATCCCGGGATGAAAACAAGGTCTTTTATGCCAGACTCTTCTTCTGTCTCCCTTTTCGCAGCTTGTTCTTCAGATTCTCCGGATTCCAAGTTCCCTTTCGGGAAGTCTGCATGGCCTTTGGTATTTCTGAGTAAAAGAAATAGCGTTTCGCCTGACTCAGTTTTCCTAAAAACAACTGCTCCAGCTGATTTTTCAAAAGCCATAATTTACTAGATTTGTTGGAATTGGTACTTAAATGAATTGCAGAATTAGACTTTGGTTAGAGAGGAATAAAATTTCTGGCAAAGAATACAAGATACGGTATAACAAAAATGCTTAATATGTAGCCTATTAGCGCAATTAAGAATACGTGGCTCAATCGAACATTCCCGAATACACCTTTTAGTACAATTAGCCAGATAAGGAAAGGCAAGAACGGGAGTACAGTTAAAGCGAAAGGGACGCTAGCGACAGCTTGTATTGTAGTTCCCCAGACAATAGGCAGATTGATTATGTTTATTGCTAGAATAGCCAAGAAAGCCTTTGGCACACTTATGTTATCATGTAGTTTTTTTGCAACTAGTTTTATGACAATCAAAAAAACTATTCCTCCGACTAGCGTGGAAACAAGCAGTGTTATTATTAGAGACGCCCACGAATTTATGTTAGATAATGCTGTTGAGAGTAGGTCTGCTGGAAAAGCCATGATACTAATTGGTTACTCTGACTTAAATTGAAATTAGTATGTATTGTAAATATACACAATTAAAGACTATTTTACTACATATTTCATATATTATATATTTTTTAGGCTATTGCTTATAGAATATACTTTCAATTTATTGTGATACCATATTATTAATATATAGACCATATAAATAAAACTTATATACAGTTATAAATTTATTAACTCATATATTTTATATTAGTTTTATTATATAATATATAATCTAATATATTCTCTATAGAATATAGACAATTTTTCAAAAAATTCTAGCAAACAAATCTACTCCAATTAAATTCTTAAAGCAAGCAGTAATAACACCGGATCACTCTTTTTTTCTATAGAATTCTTCAACTAAACTATATAATTTTGCTAATGTTGGATCAGTTGGTGAAATTCCCAGTATTAGTGAGGCGAGATCGTGATCCTCTAGCAAGTTCCGAGTAGCTTTCTGCCTTCTGATAGGATCTCTAAATACAGACATATATTTAAAGTCTGTGCACCAATACACAGTATATGGGAACAAAGACAATCTCTATAACTGAGGATGTATATGAGGAATTGTCCAAGCTTAAAAGGCCTCAAGAAAGTTTTTCAGATGAACTCAGAAGGCTGGCTTCAAGTAAAGGAAAAATAAGTGAATGTGCTGGCCTTTGGGCTAATTTGATGACTAAAGACGAGATGGATTCAGTTGAAAAAACTATTGAAGAGAGAAGAAAGATTTCAAGGGCAGCTAAAGCTGAAAAGAAAATATGAAGGGTTTAGACACTACATTTTTGATACATTTACTTAGAAAAGATCCCCAAGCTACTCTGAAAGCGCTTGAGCTAGATAAGGATCCTCTTGTTTTTACAACTGAAGTAAATGTTTATGAACTAATTTCTGGAATTAAACCCGCTAATAAGGAACGTGAGATAAAGAGCACCGAGATCCTTCTTAGCCGCCTGGTTGTTCTTCCATTGGACAGAAAGGCCAGTATAAAAGCAGGTCTTATATCATCTGAGCTTATGGAAAAAGGCAAAATGATTGACGATATAGACTGCCTGACAGCAGGGATTTTACTGAGCAATGGGTGTGACATCATAGTTACCAGAAATATCAAACATTTTGAAAGAATTAATGGGATGAGAGTCGAAGGCTATTGAGAGAAAACTTATTTTTCAGGCAGTTATTGATTGGTACTTTGTTTGGGAGTCTCCTCGAAAGCCTCTTTTGGTTTGCCCTGAGCCTGTCTCGCAACCTCTGCTGAAACCTGATCGTCAAAATCTTTTGCAATCCTTTTGGTCCGCCTGATAAAGGCGTTTATCTGTGACTGGGCCTTGTCTATCAGCTGGTTTACAGTAGAGCCGTCGAGGATGTAACCTTTCATAAATTCGTCTGTTCCCTGAACAGGCATTTTTATAAATGTGAGTAAACCTAATGTCCTCCACTTTCTGAGCTCTTCATAAGTCTGGGAGAGGCTGACTTCCAGGACCTTAGCTATTGTTTCTATTGGGATAGGTGTATTATTCCTTCTTGAATGTAAAAGAAACTTGAGCAATCTGGAGTGCTTTGCCATGCTAACCTTTCTCTGCAGACCGAGCCTCTGGACTAGGATTTCAGCCAGATCGTCTGAGGACACAGTTGTCTTAAAATCCGGCGGGTTGATCTCCTTCATCACAATATCTGCCATTTTTTTGTACATTAAACTTTTAGTTAAAAGTTTAATCAAAATAGGAGGCTACTCAGCCTTCGGCTTCGTTACGCCTTCCCCTTTGAAACTATTAACTTAAACCTCCTTAATCTCTAAACTCGTCTTTTCTAATTCTCTCTTTCAACTGCTGTAACACTTTCAAATACTCTTTTTCCACATCAACTCCATAGTACTCAGCTATCATATACAAATCGAAAAGGCTGTCACAAATTGAGTCCACCAAATCTGCTTTTTGCCGTTTCTTGTTTTTGAACCCTTCCTTTACAAGTATGGAATTTGCCAATTCGCCAACTTCTTCTGTAAGGTCAGCAAGCATGGCTTCAGGTGTCCATTTTTTGGCGCGAGTTTTCTCAAATTCTGCCAACACCTTTTTGGTCTCTTTTTGCATTTTATCTGTATCCGAACCTCCTTTCGTAATTTTTGTGATCAAACCATTCTAAAACTATTGCTATTACTGTGACTTTCTCCTTGCCGATTGAATAAGCTAGCCGCCATAAGCTTCCCTTACTTTTTCATCCCCAAAATATATTTCTGCTGTCATTTTATCCTAAGATGTGGTTTTGACTGGAACCTTTTCACAAGTTCTGGATCCCATATCCAACATATTGTGCCTTCTTTGTCTACTGCTATTTTCCCCGAATCGAGCAGGTAGTCATATATTACGCAATAAGTCTGGTACATGATTTTTTTTGGGAGGTTTTCCCACAGCTGTCTTTTCTTAAATTCCCCGCTATGCTCTTTTACAAACCCCTCCACCATCAAAATAGTTTGCAGGTTTGGGTAATGTAATATTTCCTTTGTTTCCATTAATTGAGCCATAGTGTCTCCTTATTTTGTTATATAAATTTATATATCAAGAGTTAATAAAGTTTCTGATCTTTTTTTCACATTTTATCCATATACTTCACAGCCTTTTACTATTTGGAATCCATTTAATATAAATCGGGCACACCGATAGTTTTCTCTGCTTCTGAAATAAATCTTTGCATCATATCAACAATTTGCTTATTCTTTCTGTGTTTATTGTTGGGTTTTTTGGATCCATGTTATAGTCGACATCTATCCTCTCATCACCGAGGATCCTAAGCGTGTCTGCAAGATCTGGCCTTTTTATAATCTTTGATAAACCTATAATGGAGCAGATGTGAGAATTAATGTCATATCCGGCTATAGCAAGAAGCTCGTTTGATTTGTGCATTGCTGCATAATAAGACTCCTTGACAGCCAGAAGTGGCGTGCCTGTATTTACAAGATTTTTGGCCCCCCTTGCATGATATTCAGACTGTGATCTGCTGAATAGCGCTTTCTTTTTTCTTGAAACCAGATCCGGTATAACCAATGTAGGCCTTTTCGGATCTTCGAGGCAACTTTCCCTGAATTCACTGTCTATCTCCTTTTCCATAAACCTATCCCTTCCTTCTGTATTTCCTGATAGAATAATGTTTTCGCTTTTTCTTGATCTTCCCAATCATCTTTCTTTTCTACCATGACAGAACCTTTTTTCAAATATTTGCCGAAAACATCCTTAATCAAGATTCTGTCCCCTTCTTCAATGCGGTCTACGATGACAATAACGTCCACGTCACTATGAGGTGTATAATCCCCTCTTGCAACAGAACCGAAAAGGATTATTTTCTCTATTCTTTTGTTTTTTTTGGAAATCTCATCTGTAAACCTTTCTAACCTGTTCCATAAATGCAAAGGCACCAGTTTTCTATACAGCTTCTCTTTGGCAAAGATTTCTGTTATTGATGGATACAGATGACTATTCGAATCTAGCTTGTAGAACTCTCTTTTTCCTGCACCTTTTACAATATTAATGATCCCCAGGTTTTTGATGCCTGCAATCACCCTATAAACAGCCCCCCTGCTGCCAGAACTCTCAAGCATGATCTCTTCTAGAGAGTAAGCAGTATTTTTTTCTGCCAAAACCCTCAACACTTTTATATGCATCCTGGTAGCAAACACTTCTTCTATGAACATATTCATTTATAATGTATATTACTCAAATTCTTGAGCTTATAAAGATTAGATATTCTACTTTAACGAATATTATTAACTAAAAATGCCTAATTATTCACTTATGAAGAATATAAATAAGATCATTCCCAGGCACGATCAAGACAAATGTCTTAATTTTGTCTAGATAAACTATTTAAAGACAAATGTCTTAATATAGTTATGCAGATAGAAAAGCACTTGGAAGCCCTGAAAGAAGTTGATAGGGCCTTGGACAGCGCCCTGAACGATCCTGAAGGTCTGTTGGGGCACCAGAGAAGGATAGCCTCCATGACATCTCTCGGCATGCAGCAGCTCGTAGAAACCTATTTCCATAAGCTCAATATAATCAAGCCGGGCGCGCAGGTGAAGCATGAATGGTTTAAGATGGAAGAGCGCAATTTAAAAAACAGGCTTTCTCCAATACTCACGAAAAATGTGAATACGATACCGAGGATAGCTGAGCTTCTGTACCTTGCAGGCAAAATCGAATCTGACAGGAATGAATTATTGTACGGGACGCCGCTAAAAGATGATAAAGAGCTCAAAGAAAAGATAGATACTTTCCTGGAACTGAAAAAAATTATTGTGGATGAAACAGGTGATTTATGACTCTGGAAACTGAATTAAGGTTATATGGAATAGCTGCCGGGCACTGCATAATTTCAAAAATTCCCCAATATCTTGATTATATGGAAAATGTAATTTTTTTCGGGAGCTCTGCCCAGGGAAGGGGGGCTGAAGACTCTGACATAGACCTGTTTTTTGATACCGGAGTTTCGAAAAAGAAGGCTGACAGGATTAAATCTTATATCAGAAAAGCTGTTTCTGACTTCAGGCTCTCAAACGAAGGCCTTAAATTTAAAATAGCTGGAATAGCAAATGAGATTAATTTTTTTGTCGGCGACCTGAACAAATGGAAAGATCTAGAGAGGAGCATCCTTTCGACAGGCATCGTTCTTTATGGGAAATATTCCCGTGTTCAGAGTAAAAAAGGGCTCAAACACAATATTCTGATTATCTGGGAAGTTGGCGGCCAGAAGAGAGGCGCTTTCCTTAATAAGATGTATGGCTATAAAATAGGGGATAAAAAGTACAAGGGCTTTATAGAAAAAACAGCAGGCATTAAAATAGGAAAAAGCACCGCCATGATCCCAGTTAAATATAAAAATGAAGCCTTCAGAATCCTTGAAAGTTATGGCTTCAATTACAAAGTTATAGAAGTTTTCAGTTAAAAGTGGGAGACTGGAATGAACGTTGATTTGAAAAAACCTCTTTCATAATCTGCGCGCAGTGACCCATGGGGGATCTGGAAATCTGCGCAAATAGGTGAGTCTGCTTTCAGGCTTTCAGCAAAATTAGTTACAGATCCCCTTGTTTCACACTGCCAAAGAAAAGCTTTATCACGTGTTCCAAGCTGTCTTTGTAGAGTTCTTCCTTCCCGATATATTCGACTTTCTGCACCCTTTCTTTTATTTGTTCTTTGGTTAGACCAAACTTTTTTATGCATAACTTTATGTCTTCTTTGTCTCTTTCATTTAACCTTCCTATTTTTGTTACAACAATATCCAATGGGTGCAAAGCCAACAGGCTTATGTTTTTGAAGTGTTTTATTGGCACTGATTTTTTTCTGTAGTCATCAGGAAGCTGCTGGGAAAATATTAATCCATTAGTGAATATATCGACTCTGTAGCCATGCGGCAGTATGGATAGGCCACTTTTCAATGTCTGATAGTCTTCTGGTTTTACTTCAAAATCTATATCTATTGTTGATGTTTTGGTTTCAAGGAGAGTCATCGCTGTCCCGCCAACAGCAATAAGTTCCATCTGTTTTTCCAGTTTCTTGTCAAGGATTTCAAGAAAATCCAAAAGTTCATTTTTATCCACCATACAAATCCATCTTCTCCTTTATTGATTCGTAATCAGCTTTTTTTCCTTTTATCCCCATGTTCTCGAGCATCTGCACTGCAGCTTCCGCTTCTTTTGTTGTTTTTATTTCATTCAAGGCTTTTAACAGCCCAAGCAAAACGTCCAGCTTGTTGTATTTTTTAGCAAGAAAGATTAGGAGAGGATAGCTAATTTTGTTTTTAGAAAGAAGTGTGGGAACAGCTTCTCTTTTCCTGGAAGTTCCCGATATTAATATGTCTGCTATTATCAGCTCTAAACATATCTTTTCCCCAACTTGTATCTTCTCTCCGATTTCCCTGTACCCAAGCCTGTTCAGGTTGTAAACCATGTTTTTTTCAGAAATTGGAAACTGAATCTCATCTTCTATAGAGATTCTATTGCTCTCCCGAACAATTGCCCAGAAGTCATCTGGTTTTATAATAACTGTTTGGTCTTTTAGCATGCTTTTTAGGGGGTTATATTCATTGGATGACATAAGATCTAGAAATTCTTGCTTAGGCAGGATAAGAGGATCGATTCTAATGTTTAGTTTTCTTTCTATTTTTTTAATTAGTGGATAGAGTTCCTCTTCTTGAAAATTCAGTATTAAAAGTTCCGCCCTGTTCAGGGAAAGGTTTTCAAAGGGTTTTATTGCTGAAATTGAAAGGAAAATGCCCCTTGTCTGGCTTTCGATTTCTTCGAAAAGCTGTTTTAGCCTTGGATTTTCCAGAATTTTGTCCAGTTTCAGTTTCTCTATTTCCCCGAGCAGGCTGGTTGTCCTGTAGTTCGCGAAATTAAGGGAAACAGCCCTGGATTTCCCTATGCTTTCAAGTGTCAGTATGCCTTCCTTTTCCAGGTTCTGGACCTTGTCGTATATGTTTTTGTAATAGGCTGAGCCATATGTTTTGGAGACCCTGTTCTTCAGTTCATGTATAGAGATAGGGTTGCCTAAACCCCTGCATAGTGCATCAAGCACCCTAAATGTTGTTTTATCCATATTATAGTTAGTATACTATAATATTATAGTACTCGGACTATAAAAAGCTATCTGAAGGTACCGCAAGTTATATATAAATGTTGCGGTCTCTGTTTGCAAACTCGTATTAATAATTCTGAACAGTACTTTGTGATCAATTAATAGTAAACCGGAAGCTTTATAAATCCCCCCCCCCATATATTAGCAGGTGAATTTTATGAGTGAATTCAGGATAGACGCAAGTGGTATAATGGGTCATCAAATTAATGATGGGAGTAGAATAAGACATGTATTAAATAGGGATGTAACACTCACATTAGTAAATACTCGTGATCCAAACGACAGACAGGTTTATGTTTGCAGAGATAGTGATTATAAACCAAATCAAATTTTGGCCAATATTCCTGTTGACGCAATTACAGTAAAAGAATATAAAGAGCGTGGATATCGGAGTGTGTAACTAATTTTTATTCAATCTTTTGTTTCTTGGCTTTTTACACTTTCATAATCTAATTGTAGTAGAGCAGCCTCCACGAGGAAATCAGAAAGTGAAGGCAAATAATAGTGATTCCTCAAACTACTGTTCTGCCCAGATAATATATGTTTTTTCCTATTTATATACGTAATTACTGATTTTAATAAGAGTAGCAGAGTTTTCCTATAGTAACATCATTTTTTGCAAAAATTTGATTCAGAATTAGATAGTAGTGATTTTTATTAACTATACAAGAGTAATTAAATATACTAGTTTTGTAAATTTTTCTTGAAACTTTTTCACTCCAACTAAAACCAGGAATAAATCTATCCCTCCGAGCTCTTTGTTTGCTTATGTTTTTCTTGCAACTGCTCGAACTTTTTCATTATAGCTTCTAAATTGTGTGCTACATCCCAGCCGTCGCTGGTTAGTTTAACTGTCTTTATCCTACCAGATTTCTCGAATTCGACTAGGCCTAATTTATTGAGAGAATTCAGTATTTTCACAGTGTGAGAATAGGTGCAGTCTGCTTGTTTTGAGAGTATTGTTGTGTAAATTTGAGTGTCCTTTGCTGTTTTCAGGCCGAGGAATATTTTAGCTGGTTTTTCCCTCAAAAACAGGTCTTCCAGGTCGTTTTTAGTTGTCATAACAGCATCTTTACTCCAATCAGGAGTTGTAGTAGATAAGTTATCCCAAATAGCTATATTCTTAAATTAGTTATTTGATTTAAATGCTTTTTTGTATTTATTGTAATATATTTATTTTGTAGTATTTATTTGTTCCTATACTACTAATTAGATTTGTTATATACTATATTTTTTATTATATATAATAATTCGTATAATATAACTTCAGATCCAAAAGTGAGAGTTAGAATTTTGATTTTCGAGGTTTGTAGAAACAGGGACACAGATTATCAGAAAAAACAAGAGTTGGAAGCAAAGTGAGAGTTCCAAGGGTCCTGTGATATTTTTGGAGAAGTATGTGCCTGAGGCAAGAGAAAGGATTGAGCAGGACATTGATGAAATTCTGGGAAAAAGTTGAGAGCAGTTTGCCTGATCTTATTTTATCAGCTTCAACAGCTCCCAGACATACTTGCCTTTTTTCTCGCCCGCCATCCCGACTACTGTTGGTTCACAGCTGTATTTTTCAGAAAAGAATTTTAAGTTTGTCGAAGACTGGCCTTTAAAGCTGTATTTTGCTTCAATTGCGTGGAGCTTTTTGCCCTGCACAATGAAGTCGACTTCCTGTTTGTTTGCTGTCCTCCAGAAACTTATTTTTTTTCCAGCCTTCATCAGTTCAAGGAATGCGAAAGTTTCAAACGAACTGCCGAAAACAATTTTGGGGAAATCTTTCAGCCAGAGAAGGTGCATCATGCCTGTGTCCAGCATGAAAACTTTTGGCGTCTTGGAAATCTCGCTCCTGATATTTTTATGGAAGGGTCTGACGATTTTTACAATAAATGTTTTCTCCAGAAGATCCAGATACTCTGAAACAGTTTCCCTGTTTATGCCAATGGTGCTGGATAACTCAAGAACATTAAGAAGCTGGCCTGACTGGGATGCCAAGACTTCAAGCAATTTATTGAAAGAAGATATGTCCCTTATATTCCCTATATCCCTTATGTCTTTTCTTACATAGGTGTTTATAATCTGCGACAAGTAAACCTTTTTTTTCTCTTCTGAATTTTCCAATACAATCCGTGGATAGCCTCCAAACTTTATGAACTCCTCAGCCAATATTATAAGCTCCCTGTTTATTATTTCTGCATTGCTTTCAGACAGTTTGTAAACCTTCCCTTTAAATTCAAGGAACTCCTCAAAACTTAAAGGATACAGTTCAAAGGCAACCACCCTTCCAGCAAGGCTCTGCCTGAATTTTTTCCTTATTTCAAATGTTGAGGATCCTGACAGGAAAAGCTTGACTTCTGGATAATGGTCATGCATGATCTTTATGAAGCTTGCAGGGTTTTCAAGATACTGGACCTCATCTATTATCAGATATATTGTCTTTTTTTCATCAGCGCCTTTCTGCAAAAGATATTTGTAAACCCCTTCAGCGCCATTGTTACACAGGTCCAAAAGATCTTTCAGCTCCAGATCAAAATAGAAGGCATTTTCCGGGATATGGTTTTTTATCAGATATTTTAGGAGGGAAGTTTTCCCAACTTGCCTTGCGCCATATATTACCACAGCTTCCTTTGAATCCAGATACTTCGCCAGCTCTTCAACCAAACCTCTTTTATATATATTGTCTATCATACTATACAAAATATTATGTTATTTATATACTGTAGTATAACTAATATATAAAGCCTGCTACCGGTCAGGATTAGACTCAGTATGGCAGACAACACCTAAAGCTTTTAGTCCAAAAATACTTATTTCTTCAAAACGCCTGCCTTGTCCACAATTACAGAAAGCAGTATGAGCAAGCCCCCCAGAACAACATAGAGCAAGAAGGTTGTTATAGAAGATGTCGGTTCAACTATCAGGTCAGCTGCCCCGAAAAGCACTAATGCAACTGCGAAGCCGAATATGGGGACTGAAGCTATTCTACCTACGCTTTTCTTTCTTTTGTAAGCTGATCTCGATAACAGCCCAACTGCTACAGCTATCCATAGGATGAACACCGAGGAATGTACGAAAGCAGCTATAATCTCGAAAAAGGTTTTAGTTAGAAAAGTCTGCATATAACTATAACCTCTATATAATCCGAGAATACCTATAACTACAGCTAGAACATACACAAAAAATGCCGCAAAGCGTCTTTTTGTAAGGGATACCTTTAACTCATCAGATGCTCCAGTAATATGCTTTTCTAATTTAAACCATTTTATTACAAGAAATACGCCTAAGAGGAGGAGAACGTATCTAACTCCAGCCAAACCGAAAATACCTAATAGAACCAGTATAACTGCGGGGAGGCCAAAAACTATGCTGCTAAATCTTGGATTTTCCAAAGACTCGTCTATGAAGTCTTTTATTTTGAAATAAGTCGATTGGAGCTGATCTGCCTGCCTAACAATAAGTCTTTTAATGGATTTCACAGGAACTTTAACTTGTATCAAAGGGATTGTCTGCTCATCGTCACTTCCATCTGTTATTAGGACAACTCCAGTAGCCTTGTATTTTTTGAGAACTATATCCAGTTGTCTTGTTATCTCAAAATCAGATTTTATGCTTCTGTCTTTATCTCCTGTAATAGCAGCAACTTCTATATTGGACCCGAAGGTTGATTTCAGTTCGTCATGAACCCTGACCGCTTCAAACAGCGCATTAAAATCTGTATCTTCTGGGTCTGCAAGGCCTAGCTTGTTTGCTACTTTAAGGACGCTTTCTCTTCCTATTACAGGACCATTAACCCCTGCTTTCTCTCCGATATCGTTATCTCTATCTATTGAGAGTACCAGCAACTTCTCGTTTTTCCCTAAACTTTTTAGATCCATTCAAACCTCTTAAAAAATACCAATGTATTTTAGAATACACTTAGGATATATAAATAATACTCCCCTAATTATCGACTATATAAGTATGCTCACATTTCAATACTAAAGGATTTTTTATGCTGAAATTATCGATTATCTTAATTACAATCTTAATCTTATCCTCTGCACTTAGTTACGTATCTTCAGAATACCAAAAAAATTACAAAGAGCCGACTGAACGGAAAAACAGCGAGATATACCCTTTCTATGAATTGTGGGCCTACATAGGGTGTTTTATTCTAGTTATACTTATTTTTTCAACGGCAGTTCATAGATTAAAAACAAAAAATCAGTTATAATTTTAAATGCTGAGATCTGAATTTTGACTTAAGATAATTAGAAAGATAAAAGATGAATTAGAAAAAAGAATTTCAGAATATAACAGTAGTGGAAAAGTTAAATTGGTTTAGCCACCACTTAAAGATTTGTCAATATCTGCAATCTTTTTAGATATGTCTGTAACCTGTTTTGAAGTGTCTACTACTGTTTTAGATGCTTGTTCTGCACTCTTTATTTCAGGAGCTTTTGCAGCTGTTGCTGGAGATGCGCTTGTTCCATTTGTTGCTGGCTGTGAACATCCTGAAACCAAGACTACAGACAAAACAATAGCCAAGATTCCTAGAGCTTTTAGATTTTTCATAAATATTTAGCGTCCGCCTGGTGGTGGGAACTGTCCGCCTGGTGGTGGGAACTGTCCGCCTGGTGGTGGGAACTGTCCGCCACTTGGGAATCCGCCTCCTTGGTAATCTTTACCAAAGTCTCCACCGCCTGGATAATCT
>CAYYYJ010000003.1:54576-56802 GCA_964476045.1 uncultured archaeon
TGGGAATCCGCCTCCTTGGTAATCTTTACCAAAGTCTCCACCGCCTGGATAATCTCTGCTTGAATATCCTGATTGGGATGGTTCTGAGTCAAATTGGTTATCCTGACCTGGATAACCTTGATCGAGATATTGTTGTTGCACTTCATCTCCTGACTTTCCTTCAGCCAAATACTTTAGCCCTTGTGTTACAGTTTGTACGCCCTCTGGGAAAAACTCTGAAGCCAATTCTTTGTTAGCTGATGCGAAGTTTTCTATAACTTTTAGGCATTTCTTCGCGTTTTCTGCTGATAGCGGACAATACTCGCCCAAAGCTTCTGGACCAGCATCTGAATCTTTTATACATTGTTGTTTGTCTGGTGAATCACCGCAGCTTAGTTCTTTAGCCAATGATATCATTTCTGGAGGACCCTGATTTGCGCCAGGTCCGCCTACTTGCTTGAATTGGTCAACTAAATTTCCTTGGCAATTGTCTAATATTTCCTCGCCACCATCTTCTATGCTTGCAGCTGCATATACGTCTTCTGGAAGCTTGCAAGTCATTTGATAATTCTTTGAATCAAGTTTGCCTGTTGATCCGAAATCTGGGAATGTTGCTTTTACTGTGAATTCACATGTTTTTGCGTCCCCTTCACCAGTTAAACCTTTAATATCCCCTTCCATTGAAACTTTAATTTTATCTTTGAGTGCTGATGGAACATCGTCTGGAACAAAGTTAGCTGTTACAAGACCAGGCTTGCAGTCGTGCATCTTAGCTTCCATTGCGTCCTTGAACTCCTCTTCATCTTTTGCAACTATATCTTCTTTCTCATTGCTTACAGCTTTGAGAACATCTTGTTCTTTGCCTACAAGTATGAATACTGCATCCTGCAAAGGTATTTCCACTTTTGCTTTTATTTGCTGCCTTATCCTGTTCAAAGCGTTTTCAGTTATTTGCTTTTTTGGTTTTGACTTCTCAGCGATCTGCTTTCCTGTTAAACCTGAGCCTGATGACGGAACCTGAATAAGATCTCTCATTTCAGCAACTATATTGTCTACATTGTTTGCTGCTGTATTTAATTTGTCTTCAGCTTTTTCGAATTTCAGAACCTGCAAGTCTTCATTTCTTTCGTCGTAGAATGCCGCTAAACTGCCTAATCTATCACCTAATTCTAGAACCGTCTTTTTCAATTCTTCTAATTGTAAGAGGACACTAGCCATTTCCAATGCTGATGGAACTTTTTTAGTTGGCGCTATTGACTTTCTATCTTTAAATGATTGTTTTCTTTGCTCCCCATTTTTGTAATAGTCATCGTTAAAGCGATTGCCTTCTCTATATTTTTCAAATTGCTTATCCTGGCTTCGACTCCTACCGCAGTTTAAAACGCTGCATTGGCCTTGAATATCAACTTTACAATCTGGTCCGCCTTCTGATTTTATTTTTTCTGCTTTAGCTAAAAGATCTTTGTAAGGTTCACAGAAAGTTCTTCCTTTTTCACCGAAGACAGAGGGACCTTGAGGAGGCCTGCCGCCTGCTGCTCCGCCTTGTTTACCAAATTGACTATAATAATCTCCGTATCCAGCTTTGTCACCGCCGCCGAAATAACCTCCTCCACTGAAATCGCACCAATAACCTAAACAGCCTAATCTATCTACAGTACCAGATTTTAAATGGCCGCCTTTACATGTACTCTCAACGTTTTTCTTTTCTTGCTCTAGATCTGCCTGTGTTTTCTGGCAACCACCAAACTCACGGCCGAATTCTTGTTGACCAAACCGGTCTTTTACGCAAGATTGTTGGTTATCCTTGAATTCAGGGTGTTCGCCTGGAGGACATCCTTGACCTCCACCGCCTTCAAAAGGAACGCATTTGCCATCTTTATAATATTGACCGAAACCACATGCTGTATTTGTCTGACCTGTCTGGACGCATCTATTTTCTCTGTAATCAAAGAATTGGCCTGGCTGGCATTGAGTTCCGCCTGGGTATGGGCTAGAGCCTGGCTCGTATTTAGGGTAAGGCGAACCTCCTGGATAAGGGCTAGAACCTGGTTGTGGACTATACTGAGGATAAGGACTTCCTGAAGGTGCTGTTGAACAAGCCTGTTTGCCATAATCATAGTATTGACCTTGTGGGCATTGAATTGGAGAAGATCCTGGTAATTGACCGCCTGAAGATTGTACACACTTGTTCTGTGCATAATCCCAGTATTGGCCTGATGGACATGATGGAGGAGAAGGTTGAGGACT
>CAYYYJ010000003.1:56902-58729 GCA_964476045.1 uncultured archaeon
GCTGAAACAAACAAAGCATTTACTGGAAGTAATAGTAGTGAGACTACGAACAGGACAAAAAACGGTTTGAGTTTTTCAAACATATGGCTCCGATATGCTCAATACTTTGTTTGAGGTTGCTTATATACTTTTTTAGTTTTTTACAAAAGTACACAAAAAATGGACTGTAATAGTTTCTCGTGTTGAATCAGATAATTTTTTTGGCTGATCTCCATAACATAACTGATTTTTCTGTTCTGCATGATAGCCTTGAGTATATCGATTTTCTAGATTTTTTATTGATTTCAGAAAATTTTCTTCAGGATAGGTATAAATAGATTTTATTTCCATGCAGTACCAGCTGGATTGTGTAGAAGAGCGATCTGTTTTAAACCTATTTATTATTTAGTATTATAATTAAAAAAATGCAGCCAAATAAAGAATCTTATTTTGTTTTGCCGGAAAATTACGTCAAAGGGAAGACTAAGTTCGTGATCATATCTGGGTCTGTCATCTCTGGCGTAGGGAAAGGGACATTCTCTTCATGTTTGGGCGCTTTACTCAAATTGCATCATGGATTAAATATCGCTCCAATAAAGTTTGATGGGTACCTGAACGTGGACGCGGGGACACTGAACCCTTATAGGCACGGGGAAGTTTTTGTCCTTGAAGATGGGGCTGAAACTGATCTGGATTTAGGGAGCTATGAGAGGATGCTAAATCAGAATCTGACAAAAGATAATTATCTTACAGCCGGCAAGCTTTTCAAAATTGTTATTGACAAGGAAAGGGCAGGAAAATTCCTGGGAAGAGATGTTCAATTCATTCCGCATGTCACAGGGGAGATAAAAGGTTTTTTGAGGAATCTTGCTGTAAAAACAGGCGCTGACATTATTTTGGTTGAAGTTGGAGGGACAGTCGGAGATATAGAAAATTCTTATTTTTTGGAGGCGATGAGAGAACTTGCTTACGAAGAAGGGAAGGAAAATGTCTGCTTTGTCAATGTTGCTTACATTATTGAACCTAAAAGTTTAGGTGAACACAAGAGTAAGGCTGCGCAACTTGGGATAAGGACATTAATGCAACTCGGGATCCAGCCTGATGTCGTAATCTGCAGAAGCCGAAACCCTGTCCCAGAAAATATAAAAGAGAAGATGTCTGTGTTCTCAAACATCCCTGTCTCGAGAGTGTTTAATTTGTATGATGCCGGGACAATTTATTCCATTCCGATTTTTTTGAAGGATAATGGAGTTGACAAGGAAATTTTGGAAATACTGAAATTAGATCCGAGCAAAACTTCAGAAGAATTCGATAAGTGGAAAGATTTCGTGGGAAAAATAAATTCGTCAAAAAAAGAAATCGTTGTTGCTATCACTGGAAAATATATTGGAGTGCATGATTCTTATTTATCGATTCTGAAAGCCCTAGAGCACACAGGCCCATACTACGGGGTTAAAATAAATGTGAAATGGATAGATACAGAAGAGATAAAGGGCCAGGAAGATGCTGCAAGAAATTTGGCTGATGTGAATGGAATAGTTGTTCCTGGAGGCTTCGGGAAGCGAGGCGTGGAAGGCAAGATAGAGTGTATACGATTCGCCAGGGAAAAAAATATTCCTTATTTTGGCTTATGTTATGGGATGCAGTTAGCAGTAATAGAATTTGCCAGAAATGTATGTGGACTGGAGGGCGCACACACAACAGAAGTTAACCCTAAAACAGAAGATCCTGTTATTTGCATACTACCAGAACAGGAAGAGGTAAAGGAGCTTGGTGGAACAATGAGATTAGGAGCTTATGATGTTTTGATAAAAGAGAATTCTCTCGCAAATAATTTCTATGGAAAAT
>CAYYYJ010000004.1:0-2663 GCA_964476045.1 uncultured archaeon
GCTTCAGGCGGCATCATTATAGCAACTACGCCGATCACCAAAATCAATACAGCCACGACAACTGCTACCGGATTCATAGGGAATATATAAACAAAGGCTTTATAAGTTTTCAATAGTATTTTCAAGCAATTTATAAGCGAAATAGCCAATACAATATCATGGAAAACACTAGAATAGTAAAAGACGATGTAATGTCTGGAAGCCCAAGAATAGCTGGAACTAGGATAAGGGTGAGAGATATAGTAGAGAAGTATATTGGAACAAAAGAATCTCCCCCTGTTATAGCAAAGGAATTCCGAATCACTGTTTCAGATGTCCATGCAGCACTTTCTTACTACTACGAACATCAGAGTGAGATAAAACAGGAAGTTAGTAAAGACAGGTTATTCATAGAAAAGTTCAAAGAGAACCTGACTTTACACAAGCCTTTATCGAATTGATTCCATGAAATTCTTAGCCGACGAACATTTAGAATATTCTATAGTCGAGGGGTTGAAGAAGCTAGGAGTTGATACCCAATCAATAGACGATCTGAACAAGAAGGACATCATAGACAAGGAAATTTTAGATCTAGCCAATAAATCCGACAGGGTGATCATTACCCGGGATTCTGATTTTCTGAGGTTCCATGCTAAAGGATTTAACCATAAAGGAATAATCTTTATAGCAAGCCAGTTATCAATAGGTGCTATAATAGATGACATTGAAAAAGTTTTTCTAATGTCTGGATCACAGGATCTTGAAAATACAGTAATTTTCTTACCTCTAAAATAATATGCTCGAAATAACCTTTCTGGGAACAGGTTCAGGCGTCCCACTGCCTAACAGGAATCAATCTGGAATTTACCTTAGATATGAAGATCACTGTTTCCTCTGGGATTGCGGGGAAGGGACACAAAAACAGATCTTTTCCTCCGGACTAAACTTCATGAAAATCGACAGAATCTTCATATCCCACTGGCATGCAGACCACTGGGCAGGCCTTATCGGACTAATCCAGACAATGAATCTGGAGAAAAGGACAAGGCCGCTGGAAATCTACGGTCCTGAAGCTGAACGCTTTGTATCAGACATTTTAGACATGGATTATTGGGGATGCAGGTTCGGGATCAAACCGATAAATGTCCCTTACCAAGGGGATGAGATAACAGTTCTTGTTAAAAACGATTTGTTCGAGATCCAGTCCATACCTGTAAAACATTCAATCCCTGGAGTCGCATATTGCTTCAAGGAGAATGACAAAGTAAACGTCGACATAGAAAAAGCCAGCAAACTGTATGGACTGAAACAAGGCCCTCTTATTGGAAAACTAAAAGAAAACGGGAAAATAATTTTAAAAGGAAAAGAGGTAACAATACAGGATGTAGGTTATGTAAAGCCTGGTGTCAAAGCTGTCTTCTCAGGCGATACAAAGCCTTCAGATAATGTTGTAAAGTTGTCAGAAAAAGCAGACCTTTTGATACACGAATCAACTTTCGGCCAGGAATTCGATGACAGCTTCGACCGCGCTCACACGCGCGCAGCTGACGCAGCTGACATCGCAAAAAGGGCTGGAGTAAAAAAATTAATTTTAACTCATTTTTCAAGAAGATATCAAGATGTGCGCCCTCTAGTGGAAGAGGCGAAAAAAATCTTCCCAAACACAGAGGCTGCGAAAGATTTTTTGACTGTCAAGTTGAAGAGTTCTTAATTTTTTCGCTTAGTTCTTCTGGAGAAAAGACCTTTTCTTTTAGCTGCGGAAAAACCAGAAATTCTTTTTTGTTCAAAGTCAAAAGATAATCAGAACCTGAAATCAAAAATGTGGCTGCTATTACAGTGTCTTGATATTCTATAGATTTTTTCTGGGTTAAAAGATAAGCTAATAACTGCGCTGTTTTTTCTGCTATTTGGCCGTCCATAGGAAGCCACAGAAACTGGCTAAGGATCTCTTTGGAGGTTATTACAGCGGCTTTAAAGTCTGTCCTGAGATAAGAACCTGTCAAAATCTCAGAAACCGTAATTGTGCTTATTAAAAGTTGAGTATCACTTTCTGTAAGCTTTTTGAATAAATCGACTGTAGTTTCTTTCTGCCTATCTATTTCAACAATAGCAGAAGTGTCTACCAATATTTTCATAAAAACTAACCAATTATGCCGAAGCGCTTAAGCCTCTCTTCAGGAGACGATCTTATCTTCTTAAGGACCTCCTCGAAGTTTTCAGGAAGGAATCCGCCACGTTCAAATATTCTAGGGTCCCTCTTGCCTGCAATTATCGTATCGCCTATAGTATTTACAATAATAGTATCCCCCTCTTCTATGTGCAGTTTGTCTCTTATGTCCTTTGTTAAGGTTATCTGTCCGCCTCGTGTAACAACAACTTCCCCCATATGAAATTACTATGATTTTTAGTATTTATAAAGATTACTTAATAAAGATGTATTTTTACTGGTAGTAATAAAAGCTTTATATACCCTGAATTGTGCCATTTCTATGGTTTCTAAAAAGGACAGGAGAAACAGAAGTATACAGGGGTCGCAGGCTAGAAAAATCAAAATAGGCTATAAGCCTTTTTGGATAAAAGGCTTACGTGGAAGCGATACGAGCATCAGCGAGTGAAGCTCCTTTTGGCTTAAGCCTTTTTGGATAAAAGGCTTACGTGGAAGCGATACGAGCATCAGCGAGTGA
>CAYYYJ010000004.1:2763-7915 GCA_964476045.1 uncultured archaeon
TAAGCCTTTTTGGATAAAAGGCTTACGTGGAAGCGATACGAGCATCAGCGAGTGAAGCTCCTTTTGGCTTAAGCCTTTTTGGATAAAAGGCTTACTCCCAGACAAACTCCCAATCCCTTCTGTTATTTTTACCCAAATCTATTAGCTTCGGTTTTCTGTGCCTCCTCTTCCAGAAATATGTGATCAAAACTCCGGAGAGTAAACCGCCTAGATGGCCCCAATTGGCTATATTGCCCTGAAGTCTTGTAACCCCAAAAAAAATCTCTATTCCTGCGAAAAAGAAGACAGCCACTATCGCAGGCATCGGTATTCCGGGAAACATTATTATCCAGTTTTTAGGATAAAGAAGCCCATAAGCAGCCATCACACCAAAAACAGCCCCGCTCGCGCCTAAGAGGGACCCTTCAACAAAACCGCCGGATGACATGTAGTCAGGGATTGTCAATTGGTTGATCAGCAAAAAGAATAGGCTCGAAACTATGCCAGAGATTATGAAAAGCCCTATATACCTATTTCTGCCAAGGGTATTTTCAACTGTAAACCCGAAGATGAATAAACCTATCATGTTCAAAAACAAGTGGACAGGATCCGCATGCAGGAACATGTAGGTGATGAATTGCCATATATAGCCGGAAAAAGCCAGCTTCGGATTCAGAACAAAAAGGTTAGTAAAGGCAGCACCTAAAAAATTCTGCAAAACAAAAACAGCTATACAAATCCCTATGAGAGCTAATGTAATCTTCATGAATAGAAATGTTTTACTGAATTTATAAGTATTAGTGCAGGTCTTTATTTTTATAGATCAATATAAATCTAGTAATATGAAAACTTCTGACAGGCTCTGGCAAGTGGACCTTACAAGGGGTATCAACGTAGTCCTAATGGTCTTATTTAACTGGTCTTTTACCCTGCTTTTTCTAAATGTCTACAAATTGGATCTCGGGAATCTATATTGGATAATTTTCCCGCAGATTATTGGCGGACTTTTCATCTTCCTCGCCGGGCTTTCAGTTGTTCTCAGCTATAACAGGGGTAAACAAAATCCATATAAAAAATTTGTTTTCAGGGGATCTAAAATATTTGCCCTGGGGCTTGGAATAACTTTGATTACATGGGTTCTCTACCCGTTCCAAACAATTGTCTTCGGAATACTTCACTTGATCGGCTTCTCAATAATACTCTCGCCTTTTTTTCTAAAAATGAAAGAATCAAAACTATTCTTCACCGCATTGTTTCTAATACTAGGATTTTATTTCCAGTCGTCTTCAATAAATTCCCCATACTTTTTTCCACTGGGTCTCACGCAACCAGGGTTCCAGACATTTGATTTCTGGCCTCTCTTGCCATGGTTTGGAGTTTTCTTGCTCGGCATGTATTTCGGAGAGCAGCTTTTTGGAAAAAAGTTTTATCAAAAAGAAAATATTTCCCGCGAAAATAAAAATGTTCTGATAAAGTTTTTCTGTTTCTTGGGAAGGAACTCATTAAAAATTTATCTAATACACCAACCAATATTGATAATGATTCTTCTTCTGCTTGGATTCCAAATAATCTAGGTTCCCTCTTTCCAAGAAGACAAATATTTTTCCTGTTCCTCAGTAAGCTTGTCTATTTTTATCCCCATCGCATCCAGTTGTAGCATCGCGATCTCATCGTCCTTTTCTTTAGGGAGTACATAAACTTTCGGTTCAAGACCTTTTGTCTTCACTAAATACTCGCACGCAAAAACCTGGTTGCAGAAAGACATCGCCATTATCGAAGAAGGATGCCCTTCTGCCGCAACAAGATTAATGAGTCTCGCGTTCCCTAAAATAAAAATCTTCCTTCCATGAGGCAAAGTAAACTCGTCCATGAACGGCCTTATCTTCCTGTGCGATTTTACAATTTTTTTGAGCCCATTAATATTTACTTCAGCATCGAAATGGCCGGAGTTGGCAAGTATTGCCCCATTTTTCATGAGCTCCATGTGCTTCACATCTATTATGTTTTTATTTCCAGTAACTGTGACAAAAATGTCTCCAATCTTTGCAGCTTCTATAATTGGCATAACCTTAAACCCATCCATCGCGGCTTGTAAAGCCCTAAAAGGGTCGACCTCAGTCACAATAACATGAGCATCCATCCCTTTCGCTCTGGAGGCGACACCCTTTCCGCAACTTCCATAGCCAGAGACAACAAAATTCTTTCCAGCCAACAAAACATTTGTTGCTCGTAAAATCCCATCTATTGTGGACTGTCCTGTCCCCTTAATATTGTCCATTAAATGTTTTGTATTGGATTCATTTATCGCGACTATTGGATATTTCAGAGCCTTATCTTTCTCCATTGCGCGGAGGCGGACAACACCAGTAGTAGTCTCTTCGCATCCTCCAATTATGCTAGGTATGAGTTGCGGATATTCGCTGTGGATTAAAGAAACAAGGTCGCACCCATCGTCTATTGTTATCTGCGGTTTGAACTCAACAACTTTCCTGAGATTTTTGTAATACTCTTCTGTATTCTGGCCTTTCCAAGCAAATATTTTCACGCCAGCTTTTGCAAGTGCAGCTGCGACATCATCCTGTGTGGATAAAGGGTTGCATGCGCAGATCGAAACATCCGCTCCACCGGCGATAAGTGTCTTCACAAGCACAGCAGTCTCTTTTGTCGGGTGCAGGGCAATCCCAATCCTGAGCCCGCTCAGCGGCTTCTCTTTCTCAAACCGCTCTTTCACCTTCATCAGCGATCCCATCTCTTTCTCAGCCCATTCAATATTCCTCTCGCCTTGTTCTGCAAGAGACATATCTTTCACATGATAATCAGTTCCAGAATCCATATCCCCAATTATTGGATGTTTAGAAATTAAAAGGTTTTGGATTTAACTCTCAGCTTCCATCAAAGCGACATCTGAAGGGAAGAACTCTTTGCCTCCAAGAATATCATCTCTTATTATCAAATATTTATCCCTAAGTTTTTTTGAACCTGTTCTTTCAATTCTGTGCCTAACATTATCCCCAAAAGCTATGGAAGTAGCTATCAATTCTGCAACCTCTTCCCAATGATTTGTTTCAGCATAACCTGTCACAAAATCTTCAGGTCTCATATCTGATCTCCTTTTCCAGATCGAATTATCATCTGGCTCCCTTTCCCAGCTTATAGCTTTAAAGTCTCTTGCATTTGGGATAAGGCCATTGAAATCTGCTGCATGAGCCAATTCGTGTGTATCCAAATAAAGTGTGCTTTCCCTTAAAGGCTGTTGACCTGCCTCACAACACGGGAAATTTGCTCTTGACCCACTACTTGAAACGATAACTTTCCCTGTGCTCCATGCCAAACCGCCTCCAGTCACCTCATTTACAATAACTTTCCTGACATATGGCAAAGGTGATTTAGCAAAAGGCTTTGTTCCATGCACATAAAATTCGCTAAATCTTTGGACAATTCTGGTATCCCCATCAACACCACTGTCATATAAACCTAAAGGAACCACAAAAGCTATTTTTGTTGTTTTCCCATCCCCTTCATTTGTGAAACCCCTCTGATATTTTACAAAAAGCTGCGAAGTTCTCGAAAGTTCCACGACATTTCTGATTTGATGTTCTCTGGCCTTGTTTTTAGGCATTTTATTTGCGTCCCCTGTAACTTCTGGCGAGAACCTGAAATTTGCAAATTCGTATACACGCCTGCCATTTTTTGTAGTGGCTTGCGCATCGTCTAACTGGACACCAAACTCCTCAATATCATACATTAAGAAATTAGCTAAAGGCACAACAAAAGTTGTCTCATCCAAGCTAACGAATTGTGGTCTTAATGAATCAGAATACATGCCTCTCAGAAGTTGTTTTTCGCCGTTACCATCAAGAAAATTTAAACGGAGATAATCCACAGGCTCTTTTGTCCGGCCTACTAAATATTCACCTTTGATCCGCAAAGACAGAAAATCACCAATATACTCTGTCTCATTGGCCTCTACAACTGGTTTTGCTATATCTTCAAGATTTCCTTCAAGATTTCCTTCAGGATTTCTCCCTGTAACTTCATATCTTGTTTTTGGACCGCAGCCGATTGCAGATGCCAGGCCTCCAATTAAACCAAGATTCAAAATATCCCTTCTTGAGTAGCTGTTAGTTCTCATATCTGTCTTATATATATCAAGGGTTTATAAAGCTTTACTTTTCACTACTTCTAGATAAGTAATTAATCGACAAAACAATTATTGAATAAGCAGCCTTCTCCTTTCTTCGCGCCTTTCCTGCGACATATGGGTTAGAGGTTAAAAATTAGGCTTATAAACGTTAACCATGCCAGAGTTTTGCTCTCGCGGATATGCTTAAATACTCCTGGATACAAAATCATCCATATGGATAAAAAAGTATTCAGTGGCCCAGCAGAAATGGAGTGGTCCATATTAGGGCTCTACTTGGCTGACTACAGTTCAGGTTTACACGTGAGGGCTATCTCAAGACTTCTTGCGGCAAATCACAGGACTGTTTCATTGGCGCTTAAACGGCTGGAAAGCCGGGGCGTAGCCTTCCACAAGGTCACAGGGAGAAACAAAGTATTTTTTTTGAACCTGAATAATATCATTACAAAAGAATACATCAAGAGGGCAGAATCATTTAAGCTGCAGAAACTAGTTGAAAGAAAATTCACAATCAAAAAACTTCTGGAAGAGCTGTCCATGCTGGCGAAGTCAACTCCTTTAATACTGTTCGGAAGCTATGCAAAAGAGAAGGATACAGAAGAAAGTGATATAGATCTCCTGATTATAGAGGACGGGAATGAGAAAAGTATTATAAAAAATATCCAGGAATTTGTAAGTGTATATAAAATAGAGGCCCAGATACAAACGTCCTCAATCCAGGATTTTGAAGCTGGTTTAAGGGAAGGGGACAACCTGATAATGGAGATTGTGAAAGACCATGTTATTTTAAACAGTTCAGAAATCTTTGTGGACATTTTGTGGAGGCATTTTCATGGGTGAACTAATCTGTCTATGCACTTCTCCAAAAGTGCGGAAGAAATACAAAACATCAAGCTCAAAGTGGAAACCTTTCTAGGATGAAATAAGAAAAGGCAATAATTGAAACTAAAGGAATTAATTCCTGTTCCAGCTAGTTTAGCGGAATAGCGGAATTGCCCCCTCTGCTCCAGTATTTAAAGTTTCAAAATATTA